>JAUNIK010000433.1 GCA_030523505.1 Prevotellaceae bacterium
TCAGATAAAAAGCCTGACCAAAGTCCTTATAGAGATTGCACTTACCAAGGTCTATCTCATCAACGCTCACATTCGACCCATGAAACAGCCTCATAGCTCACCCCCCCTTCGTTTACAATAAGCAGCAATATCATTCACAGTCGATGCAAATGATTGCGTATGAAGAAAGTCATAATGTTTCTCACACAGCTCCAACGCCCCATAGCGACTCATATAGCGAGCCGCCTGAGCATCCGTCAGCCCAAACCTCTGGGCAAACTCAGCAATCAAAGCTACAATATATTGAACCTTATCTGTGAACATATCCTACTATTTGCAAACCCCATCACCACAGCCCGTTCGTTCGAGCCGGTGCGAGACTTTGTGATGACAACCGACGCCAAACCGATCGCAGAATGGTCGCTTTATGCAAAGTTGCGAAGGGATAAGCGGTCGTTATCGACCGCAAATTTACGATTTTTCCGCCACATGGCAGTCAAAATCCATGTTAAAACTTTATAAATCATATCGCCCTTGCCATCTTTGGGTATGGTACATGTCCCCTGATCCAGACAATGTGAGAAGACAAAAACAAGAAAAACCCCGAAGGCGACATGCGGGCTGTGCCCATTGGCGCCAGCCTTATCTGACCATCAGAAATGACAAATGGGGTCTGACCCCATTTGCTATTCAAAGTCCCTTTAGTTTCGGGTTGATTTCCCAAGTCCGATTCAAGGAGCGAAGCGACGCCTCTCAAAAAAGTCGTTGATCTCATTTATGGTAGATTTCTCAAGTCAGATGTTCTGATAGATTTAAATCCAACCATATATCGGACTCTATATATCGCCCCAAAAAATGGTAGGAAGGACTTTTAAGGAAGGCGCTCGTACCTCGCTTGAATCGGACTTTGGAAATCTACCGAAAATCCACAGTAAATCGATCATCCCTAGGACCGGTTTGTTTTTTCGGTTTATCGCCTTTGGCAGGGCGGACCTCCGTGAGGAGGGATGGGCTGTGACGGATGGGGTTTTTATGGTTTTTGTCTCCACACTCAGCCCTCCACACTATACACTATATATTTTTGTAGCCGCAGGCACTTTTTTGTGCCCTTCGACTGGCTCAGGCCAGGCTGGGCTTTTTGTATTTTGGTGGATGGGTAAGCTCTCTTACGAGAGAGATGTGGTGGAGTGGAGGAGTTTATCTGAAAGCTTGTTTTCAAGTAAACTCATGTGCTCCAGCATCATGACTGCCATCGGCAGGCACCCATCCTTCAAAATCTTTTTGATCTATTTTATTCCGTTTATTCTAGTTTCCTTTTTTCGCCGTTTGCTATGAAGCGGATAGGGCGGTGCGTGGTGTGAGGCCTGTTTATTTCGGTTTTTGTCTTAAAATCTCTCTCCTGCGAAGTCTATTTTCCTCCCCAGCACCGTAGCGAAGATCATCTCAATATCCTTCACGAAGCTATAGTGTCGGTAGTAGTAGCAGTTGAGTCTCACCTTGTCCGGATATATCACAGCGCCTGTCCTGAGCTTGTCGAAGGGCTTGAGCTATGCCTTGCAAGGAGGAAGAAAAGACGCGAAGCTGCTTAACTTATGGCAATTATTCTTCACCATTATTGCCACAATCAATCCCTACCATCAACCGCTGGCTGAATATAACACTATATTTTCTACTCTTCAAACAACTCCTCCAGCGTTATCACCTGCTGGAAGTCGCTACTGTATTCGTTATATTTCAAACCTTCAGTAGTGACAAGTGTGGAGTGTACAACAGTATGCGATGGCAACTCCCTCTCCAGCATGTTCTGCCTGTGTACCAATGTTTTGTGATAGGCCTTGTTGACCGAAAACTCATCATTATAGAATTTCATCTCGCACATGTTCACCACACGGTCTCCACGTATCAGCAACAGATCCACCTGAGTGCCTTCCTCAGCCAGCCCAGACTTGTCCTGAGCAGAGTCGAAGGAGTCGGTCGAAGGGTTCTGACGTTTCACCCACGCACTCAATTCCGTCTGCACGCCCTCTATTCCCAAGGCCCTCTTGATCTGTGCCCAATGATACCAGCACACCTCCTCGAAAGCTATCCCTCGCCAGCTTACTACAGCCTGACTTGGCTCACCCTTCCAGAAGTCCGTCACCAGTCTCGTCTGCCCCTTCACAAAGTGCAGCCAGAACCAGCAGAACGGATCCACCAGCTTATAGTGTACCTCAGTCTTCTTCATGCCAAACGGCACATATTTCATCACGAAATCACTCGCAATCAATGCCTTCAGCATCTTGGTGAACGTCTCGTTGCTCTCCATTCCCGTCATCTCCAGCAACTCCTGTCGCGTCCATCCCGCATGTCGCTTGTACATAGCCTCCACAATGCGCTTCATGTCCTCAGGGCGACTGAAGACAGAAGCAAACAGTCGGTCGTACTCATTTTGCAACCTCGGTTTCACGCCAAAGAACATCTCATCCACCATCTGTCCCAGGCTCAATCCGCTTCGTACATAATTCATATAATACGGGATGCCACCCATCACCATGTAACTCTGCACGATGTCATATCGCGACATCCTCACGCCACGGCTCCGGTAGAACTGCTCGCATTCTTTCAATGTGAAAGGACTCAATTTTATCTCCCTCGTCACACGATCATACAGACCGCCATGATTGTCGATGAGCTTATCCTGAATCCAGCTCGTTGCCGAACCACACACCACCACCATCACATTATGTCGGTGGCAAG
>JAUNIK010000013.1 GCA_030523505.1 Prevotellaceae bacterium
ACTCCTCTTTAGAGAATGAAAATCTCTCGTCCTAACCGATAGACGAAGGGACCATTATCAGTTTTGCGGGTGCAAAGGTAGTAATTTTTTCTCAACTGCACAAATTTTCAACACTATTTTTTCCAAAAGCGCCTGATTTTTAGTAATTTTGCAGATACAAATCAAGTTAATAACACCTCATTCATGCTTACAAAGACAAAAGCGATAGTTCTAAACACACTGAAATATGGCGACAAAAAGATATTCGTCGACATGTTTAGCCAGGAGTACGGGAAGATTACTTTCTCATGTCCTGTAGGCAGTCGTGGCAAACAGAAGAGCAAAGCAAACTACTTTCAGCCACTGAATATCGTGGAGGTGGAGTTCGACCGCAAACCGAAGGTTGAGATTCATAATATCAAGGAAGTAAGGCTCGCATATCCAACAAGAAGCATCCCTTATGATTCTTATAAATTATCAATCAGCATTTTCCTGGCTGAATTTCTCCGCTACGCCCTGTTGAACGAACAGCAGAATGTTCATCTATATGATTACATAGAACACAGCATAGAGTGGCTTGATAACGCAGAGAAGGGTTTTGCAAACTTCCATATAGTGTTCATGATGAAGATTTCGCTTTTCATCGGATTCCACCCTAATATCGAGGATTTCTCTCCGGGCAGCTGGTTTGACCTTCAAAGTGGAGAGTTTTCGCATCTCATTCCTAAGCATAAGGACACAATCCAGCCGTCGGAGGCTACAATAATTCCTGTCATAGACCGTCTGAACTATAGCACTATGCACCTATTGAAATTAACGCGTGCGCAAAGGAACCAGTGCACAGAAGGCATACTGAATTATTACCGTTTACATCTACCAGCCTTTCCGGAACTAAAATCCTTCGCTGTGATGAAGGAGTTGTTTGCATAGAACACAAAAAAGGCAGATTGCAATTTGGGAAATGCCCCTTATCACAATCTGCCAATTATTATCTTTGTAAGAATCTCTCTATTCCGAAGAGACTCATAACAGCCTTCAAATTATGCGAAACTAATGATTCCCTGTGGGTTATCGTTTGAATCCTTGTTCTCTTGTTCCTGAGACTTCTCGCCGTTTGCCGCATTGCGGATATCCTCAAGAGTCTTGCGGGTACGCTTATATGTAGGAGTGCTTTCTACTGCATAGATAACATCCTCGTTGTCAAGATCCTCTGGGCGGAACAAGAAGATATGTGGACGACGCTTATACTGATTGTTGCTTGCGTCATTGCCATAGTAATGCTCACGGCGATTACGGCGTTCTGCAGCCTTCTCCTCAGCCTCAGCAATTCGGTTTGCTTCCTCCTGGGTATATTTCTTGCCAAGATGCATGTTCATTCCGTCAACATCCTCAAGACCGAAGCCTGTAGCAAGGATTGTAACCTTTACCTTCTTTCCAAGATCAGGATCTGTACCAACACCCCACTTAATCTCGAAATCGCCACTGAAACGAGCCATGAAGTCATTGATATCATTCATCTCCTCCATCATAAGGCCTGAGTTGTCGTTCTTCTCATTGCAGAAATTAATGCTAAGAAGAATCTTACGAGAGTTGAAGATATCATTGTCATTGAGCAATGGCGAATTCAAAGCATCATCAATAGCCTTCTTCACACGGCCGTCGCCTTCGCCATAACCTGTACTCATGATAGCCACGCCACCATCCTTGAGAACTGTCTTCACATCATTGAAGTCAAGGTTGATGAGACCGTGGTTGGTGATAATCTCAGCAATACTTCTTGCAGCAATGCTCAGTGTATCATCAGCCTTAGAGAACGCATCAAGGAGAGAAAGCTCTGGATAAATCTCACGAAGACGCTCGTTGTTGATTACAAGGAGTGCGTCAACATGCTTTGACATTTCCTCTACACCATCAAGGGCCTGGTCTATCTTTCGTTCACCTTCAAAACGGAATGGGATAGTGACAATACCTACTGTCAGGATGTCCAGTTCCTTGCTGACGCGGGCAATTACCGGAGCAGCACCAGTTCCGGTACCGCCACCCATACCTGCTGTGATAAAGGCCATCTTAGTGCCATCGCTGAGCATACGGCGAACATCCTCAATGCTTTCCTCTGCAGCAGCACGCGCCTTCTCTGGTTTGTTGCCTGCACCAAGACCTTCCTTGCCTAACTGCAGATGAACTGGTACAGGAGAATCATTAAGAGCCTGGTTGTCGGTATTACACAACACAAATGTCACATCATGAATACCCTCACGATACATGTGGTTTACGGCATTACCACCACCGCCACCAACGCCAATGACCTTGATTATGCTGTTTTCCTGCTCTGGCTCGCCAAAGTCAAGAATTGTATTTAAAGTCTCTGCCATATATCTTTATTGTCTTTTCTTTCGTTATTACTTGCCCTTTACTATTCCTCTTCAGAAATCGCACTTACAACAAATTTCTTGAACATCTTAACTGTCTTATTGAAGAATCCGTTTTCACGCTTAACACGACGTTCCTCTTCAAGGCGTGCTTCTTCTGCTATGCGTGCCTTCTCTTCTTCCTCCTCACGCTTGCGGCGCTCTTCTTCCTCAGCCTCACGTTTCTCAGCCTCAGTCTGAACCTTACCCTGATGTGGGCGGTTGACACGACCTGCCTCTGAGATATGTCCCATAGGCTGCTCGTCGCCTGCAGTAAAGAGATCATTGGTTATCTCGTCACCAGCACAGTTCATATCACCCTTAGCAAGAAGACCGAGAACTGTATTCATCTTACAGTCATGAGCTGTAATCTCAGGCTGTGTTGCATCAATTGTCTGGTTAACAGACTTTGCAATACGGATACGCTCAATGCGAGTACGGTTGCGGAATGCGCGCTCAATATTCTTCATATTAGCACCACCACCTGTTAGAATAATACCACCGAGCAACTTATCTGCATACTCACCAGGAACCTGGAACCATACATTCTCGATGATTTCCTCAAGACGGCCTTCCACAATCTCAATGAACTTACGGCTCTCCACCTCACGCTCTGCATCAATAGGGAGCATAAGTGTGTTGTCAATATCGCCGTTATCTGTATAAGCGCAGCCATATTTGAGCTTCATGCGCTCTGCCTCGTGGTCTTCCATCTGTAATGTTGCGATGTCACGAGTGATATTGGCTCCACCAAGAGGAATAACAGCAAGGTGACGGAGCACATTCTTGTAATATACGGAAATCGTTGTTGTATCTGCGCCAAGGTCAACAAGGACACAACCTGCACGGCGCTCAGCCTCTGCAAGTACACTATCAGCCAAAGCGAGTGGAGAAAGATACATCTCTGCTATTGAGATTCCTGCATTTTCCAAACACTTGTTCAGATTGCGGTAGAAAGACTTGCGCCACAGGATATTCAGGAAGTTTCCTTCAAGACGAGAACACTGGATACCTACAGGGTCGATCTGCATTTGCGAATCAACCTTGTACTCCAAAGTGATTGCGTCAAGAATCTCCTGATCAGGATAGTTCATCGCTCTGTTGGCATCCATCAACTCGTTGACCATGCTCTGATCTACGATAGCCTCGGCAGGAAGATCTTTGACAATGACATTCTTCAAACCGAGGATGCTTTGGCCGCCAACACCGACATATACCTGTTGGATTTTGGTGTGCAACTGTGTCTCAAGACGCTTCTTTACATTGATAAGAGCCAACATCGTCTTATCAATGTTGTAAACAACTCCTCTACGAATGTATGAAGAGGATTCCTCCTGAACAACAGCAAGTACGCTGATGCTGCCGTCAAGATTCTTCTTTCCTGCGATACCGGTAACCTTTGACGATCCCAGTTCAATAGCTACAATGAATTCTTTTGCCATAGCCATAAATATATTTCCTGTATTTCCTTTTATTCTTCGTTATAAATACGCTTGCAGATAATTTGGTTGTCAAACTCCAAGCTTATCTCCGAGTACATATTCCATCCCGCCTCTTTAAGGCCATACTTATAGAAGGCCTCTAAGCGCTGTATCTTTGTATTAACAAACTGCTCTATAATCCTCTGACGCTCCTGTTTTATGTTACTCTCAGGAATCTTACCGAGGTAAACAACATGGCCACCTAAACGCGGCACGAGCTCTATGCCATGTCCCTTTGTGACATTTATCTGCTCAAACAGATTACGGCAAAGATCATCGGCCATCAGGGTGCGAGCCAGAGGCGACACATACTTAACAGCATAATCCCGACTAATATAGCCGGTAGCAATGATAAGATCTGATGTGTATTCCGAGTTAGGCATGATACAATCCTGATCATCAATATAGAAATCATCATTGTTAACAGCCTTTATTCTCACTACTGGCAGTCGCTGAGTGATACTCACAGTAACAGTTCCGTCCTGAGTTTTATAGCACTCTGCTTTGTGGACGAAAGGTGTCTTCTGCAATGTCTCCTCAATCTTACGTGTGCTAACCTGCGACAAGGCCTTGCCTTTCGGATATAGCCCGCTCTTATTCAGACGACGCTCCACTTCCTTGGCATCAATGAAGCCGTGGGTAGAGGCATCTTCAACAACAATGTTCACAGCCTTGCACACATACAGCTTTTCTTCCGGCTTGTTGAAAGCCGAAAAAGCCATAATTATATATGCAGCAAGCATAAGGTCTGCCAGAATCAAACCGGCTTTCTTTAATCGTGAAGACATTATTGATTATTTTTCTTTGATAATATTTGTAATTTGAGTCACATAATTGTCGAGGTCGCCTGCGCCAAGCACTACCAAGACATCGAAGTCGCGGCTCTTGACCAATTCTATCACATCCTCTTTTTTCACCATGCTCTTCTCAACACCCTCTGCAAGGTTGTCGTAGATGAGCTGACTTGTAACACCCGGAATTGGTTCCTCGCGTGCAGGGTAGATATCACATAGGATAACCTCATCCAACTGGCTCAATGCCGAAGCGAAATCCTTGTAGAAGTCACGGGTGCGAGTGTAGAGATGTGGCTGGAATAATGCAGTAATCTTTCTTCCTGCATAGAGTTCCTTCAAGCTCTTCGCACTCTGGAATATCTCCTGTGGATGGTGGGCATAGTCAGAGAGCACCACATGGCGGTCATCTCTCAACTTGAAATCAAATCGACGGTCAACACCATGGTATGTCTTGATGCCGTACTTCAATTCTTCTGCATTACATCCATTCAACTGTGCCATTGCCATTGCGGCAATACTGTTGTCGATATTGATTGGAACAGGCTGTCCCATCTGCACTCCATATACATTCTCGACTGGAGAGATGAAGTCGAAGGTTATCTCGCCATTCTCTATTCTGATGTTCTCAGCGTGGAAGTCACCCTCATTGCGGCTATATTCATAAACGCGGACTCCTTCCTGAACATCAGCAGTCATCTCAAGATCCTTATGGATGATGAGAGCACCACCGGCCTGAATCAATGTTGTATAATGACGGAAACTCTCAAGGTAAGCCTCTTTAGTTCCGTAGATATCAAGATGATCAGGGTCTGTGCTTGTGATGACTGTCATCCAAGGACGAAGCCAATGGAAAGAACGGTCGAACTCGTCAGCCTCGATAACCACAAAATCGCTGTCGTCAGAGAGGATATGGTTTGTACCATAGTTCTTCGAGATTCCTCCAAGGAATGCATTGCAGTCCATGTGACTCTGATGCATTATGTGAGCACAGATTGTTGATGTTGTAGTCTTGCCATGGGTTCCTGCCACACAAAGACCTTTATGCTGTCTTGTCAAGGTGCCGAGCACCTGAGCACGTTTCTGAATCTCAAAACCTCCCTCGCGGAAGAACTGTAATTCCTTGTGTGTTGCTGGTACTGCCGGTGTATAAATCACCAGACAAGACTTTGCATTCTTGCAGGCATGAGGTATCTCATCCACATTTTCTTCATAATGAATAAGCATACCTTCCTTCTCAAGGCGACGAGTAAGATCTGATGGAGTCTTATCATAGCCTGCAACCACCATTCCTTTGCTGATGAAATAGCGGGCTATGGCACTCATTCCAATGCCACCTGCGCCTACAAAATATACTGCTTTAATATCTTTGATTTCCATAAAGTTACTTTTCTGCTAGTTTCAACACCTCGTCAGCAATCACATCTGCCGAGTTTTTAAACGCCATCTCAAGTGCATTTGCACCGAGGGTGACAAGTTTCTTTGCGTCTGCAACAGTCTCAATTGCAAGTGGCAGCAACTTCTCCTCTGCTTCAACATCCTTCACGAGCAATGCCGCGTTTCTATTTACGAGCGCCATCGCATTGTGAGTCTGGTGGTCTTCTGCCACATTTGGAGAAGGCACAAGGATGGATGGCTTGCCAAGAAGGCAAAGTTCACTGATTGAACTTGCACCTGCACGAGATATCACAAGGTCGGCTGCTGCATAAGCCTCATCCATCTTTCCGATAAAATCGGTTACAAACAGATTCGCTGGTTTGCCCTTCTTCGCCAACTCTTCCTGAATGCTCTTGCTGTAATAGCCTCCTGTCTGCCAAATGAACTGGATTGGCGACTCAGCAATCTTATCGAGGTTCTTGAGAACACTCTGGTTCAGAGTACGTGCTCCGAGGCTACCTCCCACCATAAGGATTATTGGCTTGTCGGTATTCATGCCGAATGATGCCGCACAAACATCCTTCTTCAGTTCTGGATTCAAAAGGCCCTGGCGAACAGGATTGCCTGTGAGCATTATTCGCTCTTTCGGGAAGAAACGCTCCATACCTTCGTATGCCACGCAAATCTTCTGTGCCTTTTTTGCCAACGATTTGTTTGTGACACCAGCATAAGAGTTCTGCTCTTGAATGAGGCAAGGCACTCCCAATGCATAAGCTGCGTTCAATGTAGGAGCAGAAGCATATCCTCCAACACCGACTGCCGCCTGAGGTGCGAAGTCCTTGATGACCTTCTTGATTTGATTCTTGCTCTTGAAGAAGTCCAGCATTACGCCGATATTCTTCAAGCTATATAATGGACGGACAAGTCCACGAACTGGCAAACCGACAATCTCGTATCCTGCAGCAGGAACACGCTGCATTTCCATACGTCCGTTAGCTCCCACGAAGAGGATTTTTGCATCTGGACGCTTTGCCTTAATAGCATTGGCAATGGATACTGCTGGGAAGATATGTCCACCAGTTCCACCACCACTTATTATTATTCTCAGTTCCTTATCCATTTGTATTCTTCTTTATTTAGCAAAAGTAATAAAAATAAATCACTTTCGGACAGATTTATATTACTTTTTATACTTTTATGTTTGAATTTTATTCAAAGGTCAAGTTTTAAACCTTACTTGGGGCTGTTTCAACGACCTTTTTCTTTGCAGAACGACTGATGCTAAGAATGATGCCGATATACACACAATTGATGATTGTGGATGTACCACCCTTGCTTATCAACGGCAGTGGCTGACCTGTTACAGGAACGATTCCCACTGCAACGCACATATTGAACAAGGCCTGCACAACGAGCATCAGCGCAAGTCCCATAGCAAGGAATGCAGGGAAATTGTTCTCACAGCGGTTGGCAATACGACCGGCACGGAACAACAGTACCACATAAAGGAAGGCCACAACGAAAGCACCGGCAAGTCCCAGTTCTTCGATAACTATCGCATAAATAAAGTCAGAGAATGCCTGAGAGAGGAAATCACGCTGTTCTGAATTTCCTGGACCACAACCGATAATTCCCGATGTAGCGATAGCCACTTTCGAGAACACGACCTGTGCGTCTTTGTCGAGATCCACATCCTCTGGAGCAACTTCCTCGTGGTCAAGGAACTTCATGATACGGGCTTTCCACGTATCAAAACGATGAAGGACTCCTGTATTTGAGGTCACTCCATTAGCACCTTCTCCCATAACGATGGCATTTGCTTCATCTGTAGAGACGCCTTCAGATGTGACCTGAACGGCCGTCTCATTTTCTGCAGGAGGCGGTGTAGTCTGCGCATTGCCCAAAAGCATAACGAGGGCTATGACAAAGCCTATCAACACAGTTACTGCTCCCATTAGACCGCCCAACTGACGCAATGGAACACGGCCGATGAACATCATCATGAAGATAGTAGCACAGATAAGTGCCGCCGTCGAGAGATTCTCGACACCGATAAGCAATATGATTGGGGCACAGGCTCCCATTATCCACCAGAATGCGCGTTTGTCGGCGCCTTCTGGCGTTTGGGTACTACTCAATATTTGCGCACACAAGAGCACTACCGTTCCCTTGGCTATCTCCGATGGCTGGAACTGTAAGCCAAAGAGGCTGAACCAGCGATGGGCGTCGTTCGTCGCACTACCCATTACAAGTACGAGGAATAGCAGCAAGAGCGAAATACCATACATGAACGGTGTCGCAATCTTGTAGTATTTGCACTTGATGTTCAAGGCGACAATCATGCAGAACAATCCGAAAAACAGCAGTCCGCTATGCTTGATGGCAGGCGACCAATAGTTGCCGCCCTTATATGACAATGATGAGGAAGAAGAGAATACTTCCAGCACACTGATGATGCAGAGGAAGAAGAACACCATCCACACCACCTTGTCACCCTTAAAGATATTTCCTAACGTTTTATTCATCGCCTATATTACGATATTTCCTATCACCGATTTCTCTTGTTTCTATTTACATGCTTCTTACCAACTCCTTGAACTGCTCACCTCGGTCCTCCATATTCTTGAATAGGTCGAAACTTGCACAGCAAGGGCTCAACAGAACGACGTCACCCTCCTGGGCAATCTTCGCGCAAGCCTCAACGCAATCCTTCATCGAGTGGGTATCAGCGATTTCTACTCCGATGCCGTCGAAATTGTCATGTAGTTTCTTGTTGTCTGCACCAAGATATACCACACCACGACATTTTTCTTTCACCAGCGGAACAATCTGACTGTAGTCATTGCCTTTGTCCTTACCTCCAACGATGAGCACTGTTGGTCGTGACATTGCGTCAAGGGCAACAAAACAGGCATCTACATTTGTCGCCTTTGAGTCGTTTATATAGCGTACTCCGTTCTTATCGGCAACAAATTCCAGACGATGCTCCACTCCTGGGAAGTTCTTCAGACATTCACGGATAAGTTCCTCATCAACTCCGGCTGCTTTCGTTGCATAATATGCAGCAAGTGCATTGCGTTTGTTGTGCTTGCCTGGAAGTGAGAATTCCAGTCCGAGTTTCTCGAAATCATCATCAGAGAATGGGCGGAGGGTTGGTTCACCCTTTACGGCTACCTTGGAAGAAGGTGTCGGAGCAGGAATCTCCTCTCCATTCTGGCGACGGGTGAGTTCCTTCTCAATATACTCGTCGCCTGTCCAATAGATGAATTCATCTTTCTCTGTCTGGTTCTGTATGATACGCATCTTCGAGTCAACATAGTGCTGCATCTCAAAATCATAGCGGTCGAGATGATCTGGGGTGATATTCATCAGCACTGCTACATCTGGGCGGAAGGCAAAGCAGTTGTCCAACTGGAACGAGCTGAGCTCTACCACATACCAATCTTTGTCTCCTTCTGCAATCTGCAGAGCAAGCGAGCGACCAATATTTCCACCGAGACCGACATTCTTCTTTGCCTGCTGCATGATATAGTGGATGAGGGTTGTGGTGGTTGTCTTGCCGTTACTACCGGTGATGCAGATCGTCTTACCTTTGGTATAGCGAGAGCAGAACTCTATCTCTGATAGTATCGGAGTACCCTGTGCTATGAGTTTCTGTACCAAAGGGGCAGTATCAGGAATACCAGGGCTCTTCACGACTTCATCGGCTGAGAGTATCCTCTCTTCCGTATGATGTCCTTCCTCCCACTGAATGGAATGTTCATTGAGACGGGTCTTGTACTTATCTTTTATCATGCCCATATCGGACACGAATACCTCGTAGCCTTCTTTCTGCGCGAGAATGGCTGTTCCTACTCCACTCTCTGCAGCTCCTAATATTGCCAACTTCATCTTATGTATATCTTTGTCGCGTTACGCGAACGTTTTTATTATCTTATCTTCAATGTAATAATTGTCAATGCAGCAAGGATGATTGTGGTAATCCAGAATCGGATTGTAATCTTCGACTCATGGAATACGCGCCCTGAACCTCTGAGCAGGTATTTGCAATCAGGGTCGAGCTGCGAGTTCTGAGTACGGAAACTGTCATGGATTGGTGTTCTGCGGAAGATGCGCTGCTTTACTCCACGACGCTTTCCCAACTTGAAATAGTACACCTGCATCATAACACTGAGACTTTCCACGAAGAACACTCCACAAAGTATCGGGAGCATCAGTTCCTTATGCAACACGATTGCTGCAACACCGATGATACCACCAATGGTGAGCGAACCGGTATCGCCCATGAACACCTGTGCTGGATAGGCGTTATACCAGAGGAATCCTACCAATGCTCCGATGAATGCACACAGGAATACCACCAGTTCCTCACTGCCCGGGATGAAAATGATGTTGAGGTATGAGGCAAACTCCACATGCGAACTGACATAGGCAAGGATGCCTAACGCCACACCTATTATTGCTGAGTTTCCGGCACACATACCGTCCATACCGTCGTTCAGGTTTGCTCCGTTGCTGACGGCTGTCACAACGAAGATTGTCATGATGACGAACAGTATCCATCCAGCGGCTGTCTTGTACTTTCCGCAGAAGCCCATGATATCCGAATAGTCGAGGTTATGACTCTTATGGAATGGGATTGTTGTCTTGAGCGACTTCTCTGCCTTACTCTGGTGTACAACCTCTATCTGGTGAGATTTATTCTCAACAGGGAGGTTGTTGTTCTGCTTCACATCTGGTGAGAGCCAAAGGGTGAGACCAACAATGAAACCGATACTGATCTGTCCAACAATCTTATATCTGCCTTTGAGACCGTCCTTATTCTTTCGGAAAATCTTGATGAAGTCGTCCATGCCTCCGAGGAAACCGAGCCACACTGTGGTGACAATCATCAGCAACAGATAGATGTTGCGAAGACGACCGAGCAGTATTACCGGCACAAGGATGGCAACAATGATTATTATTCCTCCCATTGAAGGCACACCGACTTTGCTGGTGCCGAACGGGTCGATGCTCACATCACGAGCGGTCTCTGTTATCTGCTTCTTCTTGAGGTACTTGATGAACTTCTCACCAAACCACATAGAGATAAGCAATGACAGAATCAGTGCGAGGAGAGAGCGGAACGAGATGTAGCCCCACATATGAGAACCACTGATGCCGAACTGCTCAAGGAATCTAAAGAGATAGTATAGCATATCTTAATATCCGATGGTTAGATGTAAATTATCCAAATTAAATGCCGAAGGCAGCTCGAACTTCTTCCCTATCGTCGAAATGATGCTTCACATCGCCGATGATCTGATAGTCCTCGTGCCCCTTTCCTGCAATGAGGATCACATCACCCTTCTGGGCAATAGTAACAGCTGTGCGGATAGCCTGACGACGGTCGGTGATTCTGAGCACCTGGCGCTTCTGCTCTGTTGTCAGACCGGCTTCCATATCATCGAGTATCAACTCCGGATCTTCCTTGCGTGGATTGTCGGATGTGAGTATTACCTTATCGCTTGCCTTCACGGCTTCCTGTGCCATGATAGGGCGTTTTCCTGCGTCACGGTTACCGCCACAACCACAGATAGTAATGAGCTGGCCCTTGCCATTCATCACATCGCGCAGTGCCTGAATGACATTGACGATGGCATCTGGTGTGTGGGCATAGTCAACAACGGCTGTAACACCTTCACTGCTGCGGATTGGTTCCAAGCGACCACTGACGCTCTTGAGTGTACTCAATACAACGAGTACATCCTCTGGCTGCTTGCCGAGCATCACTGCGGCACCATATACTGCAAGAAGGTTGCTCACATTGAAGCGTCCAATGAACTGCACGCCCACCTCGCGACCGTCAATCTCAAGATACATTCCTTCGAAATGGCACTCAAGGATTCGTGCCTTCAAGTCTGCCATGGAACGGGTGCTGTAGGTGAGAACCTTTGCCTTACAGTTCTGCACCATCACAAGTCCATTCTTGTCGTCGGCATTGGTGATGGCGAAAGCGTCTTTGCCGAGGTTGTCGAAGAACATCTTCTTGGCATCGCGATAGTTCTCGAAGGTCTTGTGATAGTCGAGATGATCGCGTGTAAGGTTAGTGAAGAGACCTCCCTGATATTTCAGTCCACCGATACGGTGCTGCTGGATGGCGTGCGACGAGCATTCCATAAAGGCATATTCGCATCCGGCTTCCACCATACGCGCAAGGAGCATGTTCAGTTCAATAGCATCCGGGGTGGTGTGGTCTGTAGGGATTGCCTCATCCTCAATGTAGTTGCATACTGTCGAGAGCAGACCGCACTTATGACCGAACTTACGGAACATATTATATAATAAGGTGGCGATGGTTGTCTTGCCGTTTGTTCCGGTTACGCCCACCAACTTCAACTTCTCTGAAGGATTTCCGTAGAATGTTGTTGCAACTGGTCCGACAGATTCCTCTGTCGAAGTCACCTTGATATATGTGACTCCTTCCACTGTCTCTGCTGGCATTTCTTCAAGCAACACGGCTACTGCTCCAAGTTCTATTGCCTTAGGGATGAACTCATGACCGTCAACCTGTGTTCCCTTCATAGCCACGAAGAGATGACCGTTTCCTATTCGGCGCGAGTCGATGTTCACGCCTGCAATCTCCTTATCTACAGAGCCTACGATTTCAAGGGTCTTGATACCCTTAACCAATTCACTTAGTTTCATAGAGTTTGTCAATTTAATGCGTACTATGATATTTCGAGTTCAATATGGCATATCGTGCCTTTTTTGAATACTGTTCCAGGGGCAATGCTCTGCTTCACCACTTTTCCGCGACCGGTGAGTCGCACCTTCAATCCGCGGCTTTCAAGCAGATACACTGCATCACGAGCGCCCATTCCTGTGACGTCAGGCACCTGAGTCTTGCCGAACTGCTTCTCGCGACTTATCTTGATACTGTTCTTTTCTTTCTTGCATGTGCCCCAGATAGGATTGCCCGATGCATACGAACCGTCCCAGTCTGGGCGTGATGAGAATCCGAGACTCTTCAGCACATAATCGGCAGCGAGAACATTTCCGCGAAGCACCTCTGGTACTGGTTCTGATTCTTCACGCTTCGACTTGTTGACATTCTGGGCGATGCGCTTTGCCATAACACCTTCGGCAATATTATGGAACACTACTCCACTCATACCGCCACCTGATGCTGGCAAGCCCCACTTCTTGATACATACGATACATGAGTACTCCGGATCTTTACCCTCGAAACCGAAATAGCCGGCAAAACTGAGCCAATAGCCGGTAGGACCGCTCTTGTATCCGGCTTTACCGCGTGACACCTGAGCTGTTCCGGTCTTTCCCGACACAGCGAACTTCTTGCTGCCTGCCTTCTTTCCCAATCCTTGGGAAACGACATGACGCAGCACTGTCTGCATTGTCTCAATGGTCTCTGGATGCTTTGTTATCTGTTCCTTGATGACCTCCGTAGGGAATTCCTGTATCACCACTCCGTCTTTCTTCACTGCCTTCACGAAACGAGGGCGTACCATCTTTCCGTTATTGGCAATGGCATTGTAGAAGGTGAGGGTGTTGATTGGTGCAATCTGTGTACCATAACCAATACTCATCCATGGCAACTGTGTCTTGTCTTCCACACCGCCCTTCGGGTTACGCTTCGGTGTTGGCACTCGTGGATGCTTGTAACCGATAAGCGGCAACTTAAGATCTTCGAGTATTCCGATACGGTGAAGGCCGGCGATATAATCCTCCGGACGTGCGGCATAGTTCTTGTCAATGACATAGCTGACACCGATATTCGAACTGACCTCGAGCGAACGGGCTACATTGATGTCGCCGTAACCTCCCTGGGTTGCCCAGTTATGGTCTTTCATCAGTCGGCTGTGCATCTCCATGACACCACCGCCGGTGTGGATGATATCCGCTGTATCACATTTTCCTTCATCGAGGGCGAGGAGAATTGATGCTGGTTTGAACACCGAACCAGGCTCGCAGGTATAGCTGATGGCATTGTTGATACTCTCATAGTATTCGCCATCCTCGCCTTTTGTCATGTTGACGATGGCTTTCACATCACCGGTCTTTACCTCCATGAGGATTGCCACACCCATCTCACCATTCACCTCCGGCAGTTTCAGCTCGTCAATGAGGGCTCTTTCTGCCAGGTCCTGCATCTCCACATCGATAGTAGTGACGATATCTGCACCGTTGATGGCAGGCATATCCACGATAGAAAGGTACTTGTTGCGCACCTTACGACGATGCATCATGCCCGACTGTCCACGGAGGAGTGAGTCGTAGGAGAGTTCGATACCACAACTGGCTGAGTCTTTCTGACCGTACATCATACCGATAGTGCGGGCCGCACTCGAACCGTTAGGGCGTACTCGGGCGTTATATTTCTCGGTATAGAAACCGCCTTTGTAAGCCGAAAGGCGGAAGATTGGTAGTTCCTTGACTTGCGACATCACCGAATAGCTGACACGCTTGTTCCAAATCTTGCAGCGTCGGGTGCGACCTTCATGACCGTCGTCATACATCTTCGGAGTGTCCTTGCCGGCACGAAGGATTGTGCGGAACTCATCGGCACTGCGCTCCGGGAAGATACGATGCAAGCCGTTCACAATGGAGTCTTCCTTCTCTGCCCACAAGGTGTCGGTTCCTGTTGCGTGCATTGTCTCGAAATCAACAAACAGGATGAACTGTGGGAGTGAAGAGGAGAGCAGATCATTGTTGGCACTGAGGATATCGCCTCGTGTTGGATTAATAGGCACACTATCACGCTTCACTCGATCTGCCACCTGCTGCCAGTAGTCGCGCTTCACCGTCATGATAACACCTGCCTTAACGACCACAGCAATAGCTACCAACGCCATGATGATGACGAAGAAACTATAGCGAGGCATTACTTTTTCGTTTTCAAACTTACTCATTTCTCTGGGACTATTATCATGAATGGTGGTGTATCGGATATCTGCAGAAGGCTGTCGTTGTTGGCCTTGAGTTTTTCGAGAATCTTACTCTGGCGCGACTGTTCGGTGAGATCGCTATGCGAGGACAGCGCCCTGAACTTGGCGTCTTCCAAAGTTACTGACATCTTGTCAATCTCGACCATGTACTTCTGGTAACTGTATCGCTGGGCAATATAAGCCATGAAGAACGAGGTGATGAGAAGGATGAGCCATATCTGTCGGCGAACAATCTCAGCCATGAGGAAATCGCCGAAGAGTATCTTACGCAAAGAGAGATTATTGCGGGATACTGGAGCATCATCCTCGCTGACATTCTCTCTGATAAGCTGCTGCAACGAAGGTTGTTCTTGCTCAGGAGCACCAGCTGGTTCTGCCTCAGGTTCAGCCACGGCTTCTACCTGCACAGCCACCTCTTCTGGCTCGCCAGTGCTGACGGTCAGCTTCGGTTCGTTGGTTTTCTTATCTTCTTCCTTCATCGCTTTTCTGCTATTCTTAACTTTGCACTACGGCTTCTTGGATTCTGCTCCTGCTCCTCAGCCGATGGCACTATTACCTTATTATTAATTAACACGTATGGGGTTTCAATCCTTCCGAAGAAGTCTTGGTTCACCTTTCCCTCGATATTGCCTGTCTTCATCACATTCTTCACCATTCGGTCTTCCAGCGAGTGGTATGTGATTACCGACAGTCTGCCACCAGGGCGAAGCAGTTGGGTGCATCCCAAGAGCATCTCGCGCAAGGCGTCCATCTCGTGGTTCACCTCAATGCGCAACGCCTGGAAGAGTTTCGCCATGTCTTTCTTCTCGCGTTCTCTCTTGAAGAGTGGTTCAACGGCAGAGATGAAATCCTGCGTAGTGAGAATCTTCTGTTGCTGGCGAGCCTTGACAAGAAGCGAGGCTATCTTGCGGGCTTGTTTCAGTTCACCATATAGATAGAAGATGTCGGCCAACTGTTCCTCAGAGTATTCGTTGACGATATCAGCTGCCGTCTTACCGGCTCGTTTGTTCATTCGCATGTCGAGAGGTGAATCGAAACGGAAGGAGAATCCGCGTGTCTCATCATCGAAATGATGCGAGGAAACTCCCAAGTCGGCAAGCAGTCCGTCAATTTGCTCCACTCCGTAATAGCGCATCCAGTTTTTCAGGTAGCGGAAATTGGAACGGACAAAAGTGAAACAGTCGTGAGGGCGTATATTTTCCTCTGCATCCGGATCCTGATCGAAACTGTAGAGATGACCACCGCCTGCCTCAACGATACGACGGAGTATCTCACGCGAGTGTCCTCCACCTCCGAAGGTGACATCAATATAGATACCCCCCTTGCGAATGTCGAGTCCATCGATGCTCTCGTTCAACAGCACCGGCACATGATATGTCTCTGCAGTTTTTACCATCTCCTTATATTCTGTTACCTATTTACTATTCCTGTTTATCTAAACCTCCACGTTCATGATACCCTCGAGTGCTGCACCGAACTCATCTGCCTCGAGGAAAGGCTTCTCAGTCAAGGTAGTACTCCATATCTCGATAGTATCGCCCATGCCGATGAACTTCACCGACTGTTCAATCTCCGCCATCTGCATATAGCGCTTCGGCAACAGGAAACGACCATTACCATCGAGTGTCAACATCTCGACATCGCTCACAAACTGGCGGAAAATCTGCTGATGAGCGGGATTCCAACGAGAGAGGCGCGAGCGCAACTCATCCATCTGAGCATTCCACACCGACTCAGGATAGAGCACGAGGCATTTCTGGAACACATCGCGGCGGAGCACAAGATTCTCCTCGCCCGATGCCTGGAGCACCTTGCGGAACACTGATGGGAGGAAGATTCTGCCCTTCGCATCAGCCTTGGCTTCTATGTTACCTAAGAATCTCATTTGCTACTATTACGTTACACTACATTTTTCTTTATTCACCCCTCCCTCAGCCACTCCGGCATGCTTCCGAAATGAGCCTTTGGGGGAGTATGTGGCAAAGTTACGATTTTTTCTCCACATCTCCCCACTTTTACCCACTTTTTTTGAAAAAAAGTTGTTTT
>JAUNIK010000434.1 GCA_030523505.1 Prevotellaceae bacterium
AAACAATAAGGTGGAAATCCGATTGGACTTCCACCTTATTATATATATAGGACTCTGGGAATTTTACTTTGTCAGTTCGACAACCTTCTCTACTGCTGCCTGAAGACCATCAACGTTCTTACCACCAGCCTGAGCGAAGTGAGGCTGACCGCCACCACCACCCTGGATGAGTTTTGCTGCCTCGCGAACGAGCTTGCCTGCATTAAGACCTGCAGCAACCATATCGTCAGAGAGCATGATGTTCAACGATGGACGACCCTGATCGTGAGCACCTACAACACATACGAGTTTCTCCGAAACAGCCTCGCGTACCTTGAATACGAGATCCTTTGCCGATGCAGCATCAAGGGCAACGACTGCCTTGACAATAGTGACATCACCATTCTTCTCAGCCTTCTCAACGAGTTCCTTCTTCAGGCGCTCTACCTGCTGAGCACGGAAGCCCTCGAGCTTCTTCTTCAACTCGGCATTCTCATCAAGGAACTTAGCGATAGCGCCCTGGAGATCCTTTGCATTGTTGAACAAAGCACGGATAGCCTTCATATTATCCTCGATTGCATAACACTGCTCCTCCCAGTTCTGGCCTGTAGCAGCCTCGATACGACGGATACCAGCAGCAACGCTTGCCTCTGACAAGATCTTGAACATTCCGATGCGACCTGTTGATGAAGCGTGGATACCACCACAGAACTCAACAGAAGGACCGAACTGGATTACACGAACAGTGTCACCATACTTCTCGCCAAAGAGGGCAATAGCACCGAGCTTCTTTGCCTCCTCGATAGGAGTGTCGCGATGCTCCTGAAGGTGGATATCCTCGCGGATCATTGCGTTCACCATACGCTCTACCTCACGCAACTGCTCATCGGTAACCTTCTCGAAATGCGAGAAGTCGAAACGCAGTGTATCAGGTGCAACGAATGAACCCTTCTGCTCTACGTGATCACCGAGAACCTGCTTCAAAGCGTAGTCCAAGAGATGTGTTGCAGTGTGGTTGGCAGCTGAAGCAGCACGCTTGTCGGTGTCAACACATGCCATAAACTCTGCCTCGATGTTCTTTGGCAACTCAGTAACGATATGAACTGTCTGACCGTTTTCCTTCTTTGCATCGATGATGTTCACTGTCTCATCCTCTGAAACGAGCACACCCTGATCACCTACCTGACCACCCATCTCTCCGTAGAAAGGAGTCTGGTCGAGCACAAGTTCAAAGAATGTGTTCTTCTTCTGCTTCACCATACGATAGCGAGTGATATGGCAGCTGTACTCAGAGTAGTCGTAACCAACGAACTGCTGCTCGTGATTCTCTTCGTAGTTGCCAACGACAACCCAGTCGCCGTTCTCTACCTGTGCTGCATTGCGAGCACGGTTCTTCTGTGCCTCCATCTCAACATTGAACTTATCCTCATCAACAGTGATGTTGTTCTCACGACAGATAAGTTCGGTAAGGTCGAGAGGGAATCCGTATGTATCGAACAGACGGAAAGCCTTGCTACCATCGAGCACATCCTTGCCCTCCTTCTTCAGTTCATCGATAGCATCGGTGAGCATTGAAATACCCTTGTCGAGGGTACGGAGGAATGAGTCTTCCTCTTCCTTGATAACACGACCAACGAGTTCGCGCTGTGCTGGGAGTTCTGGATAAGCGTCGCCCATCTCCTCAACGAGTACAGGGAGCAACTTATAGATGAATGCCTCCTTCTGATCAAGGAATGTATATGCGTAGCGCACGGCACGGCGCAGGATTCGGCGGATAACATAACCAGCCTTTGCATTGCCAGGAAGCTGACCATCAGCGATTGAGAATGCAACAGCACGGAGGTGGTCAGAGATAACACGCATTGCAACATCGATATCCTCTTCCTTGCCATACTCCTTACCTGAGAGACGTGAAATCTCCTTGATGAATGGCTGGAACACATCAGTATCATAGTTAGAGTGCTTGCCCTGGATGGCACGAACCAAACGCTCGAAACCCATACCGGTATCGATAACATTCATTGAGAGTGGCTCAAGATGTCCGTCAGCCTTACGCTCATACTGCATGAATACGATGTTCCAGATTTCAATTACCTGTGGGTCATCCTTGTTTACGAGTTCACGACCAGCTACCTTTGCCTTCTCTTCTGGAGTACGAGAGTCGAGATGGATTTCCGAACAAGGACCGCAAGGACCTGTATCACCCATCTCCCAGAAGTTATCGTGCTTGTTACCATTGATGATATGATCGGCAGGAACATGCTTCAACCAGAAGCTTGCAGCCTCGTCGTCACGTACCAGGCCTTCCTCTTCAGAACCCTCGAATATTGTCACATACAAATCGGCAGGATCCAACTTCAGCACATCAACGAGATACTCCCATGCCATATCGATGGCACCCTCCTTGAAGTAGTCGCCAAACGACCAGTTGCCGAGCATCTCGAACATTGTGTGGTGGTAAGTGTCGTGACCAACCTCCTCAAGGTCGTTGTGCTTACCTGATACACGCAAACACTTCTGCGAGTCAGCACGACGACGAGGTTCTGGTTCACGAGTACCGAGGATGATATCCTTGAACTGGTTCATACCAGCATTGGTGAACATCAGTGTAGGGTCATCCTTGATTACCATAGGAGCAGAAGGCACAATAGTATGACCTTTGCTCTCAAAGAATTTCTTATAAGATTCACGAATCTCTTTTGCTGTCATCATAATATTTTTGTTTTT
>JAUNIK010000435.1 GCA_030523505.1 Prevotellaceae bacterium
AGTGGGTGGATTGCTCACGGGATATAAGTTCCTGTCGTTTCGCATTTTCAACATCACGCTGATGAAAGATGCTGATGGATGGCACTGGAAAAAATACGACATCGGCGGCACAATGGGGCAATGTCTGATGAGCCCTCCTTGCCATACAGATGTGCCCTATTTCTGGTACAACGCAGGTGGAGTGGCAGTCAACCTTATCATCGCCATCATAAGCGCTACCCTACTGTTTTCCATCGACTTGTCGGCTATCCCATTCTCCATCTGCGCCATGTTTCTGGGCACCAGCATCTGGTTTTTCCTGATGAATGGAATACCGATGACACCAGGAGGCGTACCCAACGATGGCAAGAACATCCTGATGCTCTGGCGTCATCCTGAGCAGCGTAAGCATTTCCATGATATGTTTGCTGTGGCTGCCGAACAGAGTATCGGTAAGCGTACATGTGAAATGCCAGACGAATGGTTTGAGTCGAAGCCAGTAGCGCAAGGTTCCACCGTGATGGAAATATCGGCTCGCAGCCTTCATTATGCCCGGTTGATGGACGAGATGCGCTTCACTGAGGCTCGCGAGATAGCAGAGGAGCTGATGGCGCTGGGCAAATCGTTACCGCTATTGTTTCAAATGGAAGTGGCCGGAGACCTTCTGCTGCTTGAGCTTGTGACACTCAACCGGATGGACGTTGTGAATGAGCTGTGGAACAAGAGTTTCGGAGTTGGGAGCATGACATTGCAGAAATACATCATGACCTACCGCAAATACATGCCGATGAAATGTGCCATCCTCTATGCCTACGAGTTCATCAGCCATCAGTCGCCTGAAGAGGCGCAGCAGTATTACGATGAGGTGAAGAACAAAATTCACTCTTATACCCAACCAGGCGAAGCACGTTCGGCATTGGCCATTATGGAAAGGATCAACGAATCTTTGAACGATTAAGTTGAATGCAACAGGTAATCATACACTCATCACGCGACTTTGACTTCAAGGAGTACACCCTGCTCCTTGGCGTGAAGAATCTTGTACTGGGCATTTCGCCCGAGGATGGAGCTGAGCGCATTCGATGGTAAGGGCAACTGGCTCCGTCTGTCGGCTACGATGGTGGAGGACTCGCGTGTCGAGGCTAAGAAGGCCATGCTTGATGATTACCCTTCGCTCCGTGCCATGTATGACGAGAACGATGACAACACCGCTGTCTGGTACATGACGAATGCCAAGGGCTCGATCTGCTCATTCACGGCTGCGCCAAAGGAGTTCTGTTTCTAACAGACGCTCGATTTGGGCGGGAGAATAAGACGGAATACTTCTTCGAACTGCTCAATGAAAAGAAGAACGGAAAACGGATTTAAGAAACTGAAACGCTTATGAAACTTGTATATAAGACTGGCGAAATTATAACAATGGCTGACCTCGATCAATTGGCAGTTACCTATTCTGGTATTGTCAATATCGGAAGGAAATGCAAGGAAGTATGGAACACGATTGCCATTGAGGATGAGTCGATTGACCCATTCCAATGTAATCTCGTTGGAGCAGTAGGTGGGTCATGGAGATTGACGCATGGCCAGAATCGTACGGAGTGTCCCAAAGGGTTACTCAGCAATAAAACCATCCCCTGCAGTTCTTGCATGGGCAGATGCGTGGGTATGCATCCTGGCAAGGCGCGTTACTATCAGCGTACACCAGAGGTACAAACCATGCTCAACGGAAAGCCTCTGGGCAAATGGGGTGAAGTAATCAACCCAGGTGATACTATCAGCTTCGGTGACGTCACCATTTCTGTGTTATAAAATGATTATGGGTTGGTTTTATCTGATTATCGCAGCTATCTTTGAGGTCGGTTGGCCTTTAGGGTTCAAACTGTCAGGGCTTCATCCAGAGAAGTTCTGGACATACATCTCATTGGCAAGCCTCAGTATGTTGCTGAGTGGTGTGTTTCTCTATTTTGCACAGAAGGAAATCCCAGTGAGTACGGCTTATATCATCTGGACTGGTATTGGTGCTATCGGCACTTTCCTGCTCGGCATTTGCTGTTTCGGGGATAGTGCATCGGTCATGAGAATGTTCTTTACGTTGCTGATTCTCGTGGGAATCGTGGGATTGGAAATAACCTCGAAATAACTGAAAGAAAATATGAAACTCTGGAAAGAATGTACTGCTGATGAACAGAAAAAGCTCATCCAGCTCATGGATGACATGATTCCATATTACGAGCGTATTGCCGTTTATAATGTGGACAAGGAGTTCGTGCGTGCGAATAGGGAGCAATGTATGAGCATTGCCCTGACCGCACGTAGACTGACAAATGAGCATCAGGAGATAAAGCCAGAAGAGGCAATCTTCTCGGATAATCTATTCGGCAACCTTGTAAGCGAGGCATGGGAAAAGGTTTTCTCCAACGAGGACAAAATCTTTTTCAATGCCAACCTACAAAATGCTGCCGAGTGTTTCCGTATGGGAATCATGATGGCTGATCTTCCTCAAATTTAATACAGAAACTATGACACCAGAAGAACTTATTGAGGAATGAAAATCGTCGTAAGCGCCTGCCTACTGGGCGAGAACTGCAAATACAACGGCGGCAATAACTGCTGCCAGAAAAGTGATTGACTTCGTGAAGGATCATGAGGTCATCCCATTATGCCCCGAACAGATGGGAGGATTGTCCACCCCTCGCCTACCAGCCGAAATCTGCAATGGGA
>JAUNIK010000436.1:0-1810 GCA_030523505.1 Prevotellaceae bacterium
GAAAAGATCTCCGGCGAGGATTTCCTTGTGACAAGAAAGATGGACGGTATCATGCTCGTAGTCTTCGTTCGTGATGGTGAAGTATGCGCTTATACCTCTCATGGGAACCCTGTACCTGATAAGTTGCCTTGCATCCAGGCTCTCAAACAGACAGTTGCTCAATATGGCATCAACAGCCTGACACTGGGTGCAGAACTCTATGCCACGATACGTACCGATGGTCGCGAGCGAGTGTGTGACGTAGCGAAGGCTATCGCAAATGCAGATTTTCACGACAAGCTCCACATTGCACCTTTCGATATCATTGACATTGAGGGTGAACCATGTGAGGTATCTCATTACAAGGAGAAATGGGATAAGCTCAACAGATGGTTCGGCAAGGGCGATCTTGTCAGGCAGGTTGACGCGCGAAAAGCCTCAAGCAAGGAAGAGGTGAATCAGATCTTCAACGAGTGGGTTGTAGATAGCGGTTCTGAGGGATTGGTCGTTCATAGCGAACAACCTATTATATATAAAGTAAAGCCACGCCACACCATTGATGCCGTCATCATCGGCTATACGGTTGGCGAAGACTCTCATTCAGAAATGGTTCGAGACATGCTTCTTGCTGTTATGAGGCCAGACGGAGTGCTTCAACAATTTGCATCTACAGGAACTGGCTTGACTGAAGATATGCGCAGTGAGTTCTACGAGATGCTGCGAAACGACAAGGTTGAATCAGAATATGTAGAGACCGACTCACGCAACGTCGCCTTCCAGATGGTTAAGCCAAGAGTCATCGTAGAGATGTCGGGCATTGACTTCGTGACCGAAAATGCAGCCGGCGAACCGAAGCAGAACATGCTGCTGAGATATGATGACAGCGATGGTTATACCGTCGTGATGAAAACTTCTGGTGTAGCTGTTCATAGTCCTGTCTTTGAAAGAATCCGCGAAGACAAGTCATGCAACACAACTGATATTCGGCTGAAACAACTGACGGACCTTTGTTCGTTCTCTGTAAGAAAGGCTGTATCAAGAAGCACATTGCCGCCAAGTCTGAGATTGCTGAGAAAAGTCTTCGTAAAACAATCTGCAGGGAAGATCATGATACAGAAATACGTAGTATGGAAGACCAATAAGGAACCGACAGGCGTTTATCCTGCATACGTCCTTCACTTCACAGACTACAGCAGTACCCGTCAGGAGTTACTGAAACGAGACATCAGGGTTTCTGACAGCGAACAGCAGATAATGGACTTGTGCCAGGAAATGATTGATAATAACGTAAAAAAAGGTTGGGAAGAAATATGCCAATGAATAAATTTCACACACAGTTATACGAATTCGTAAAGCATTATGGCGAACGTTTCATCACATTGCCACAACTTACGGCCATGATGGATGATGAAGGTTTGTTCCGCACATTCGCAAACAAGCCTTATAAACTCCTCTTTCGTTTCATGGTAAACGAGGGTTACGTAAAACAGCTTTACGACAAGGGAGAATGGAAGGATGATGAGGCAGAGAAGCTCGAGCAGGAAGTTGAGAACCGTTTCTGTGGAAGTGCCAATATTCACTATGCTTTTCAGTCTATCGCCTATGCACTTGGCTGGATTACCGAAGTCGATAACTTTGACGATAGCAGTATAGACATCTGCCAGAGTTTCGGGCTGGAGGAAGATGCTGTAGAGTATATCGCTCATGGTTCAAAGAAGTGCATCGGTACGCTCATTCCTTCAGCTATGGCTTTGCCAGTGCATCATCAACTCAATGTCATTGCACATGAGGAAGGCAGTGTGGCAGAGTTTGTGATGTCGGAGATGCAGAT
>JAUNIK010000436.1:1820-2150 GCA_030523505.1 Prevotellaceae bacterium
GATTGCCACAAAGAAGGAACTTGAGGAGAGGATCAGCGGAGAGCAGATCGATGGTGTCGCGATGGCTATACGTCAGATGCGCAACGGCAGAGGCTTTATCATTGGTGATATGACCGGTATCGGCAAAGGTCGCCAGTTGGCAATGCTGCTCAAATGGGCGACACTCCAGGCAAGCCGTCCTGTGTTCGTAACAGAGAAATCGGTATTGTTCAACGACCTGTTTCGCGATCTCTTCGATGTAGGTTATGGCGATCTGAGACCATTCATTCTCAATACAGACAAAGAGGCAAAGATTACGGATACGAATGGCAATATTATCTATAATCTTCC
>JAUNIK010000436.1:2160-2699 GCA_030523505.1 Prevotellaceae bacterium
CTGATGAATTGGAGATGAATGAATTCCGCGACACGAAGAAACTCCCTGCCGGTTATGATTTTCTCCTGCTTACGTATTCACAACTTAGCCGTGAACGTTCCAAAAACTGGAAGGCGGACAGCGTAATGGATGCCATTGAGGGTTCATACCTTATTATGGACGAGAGTCACAATGCCAGCGGCGAAGAGAGCAATGTCGGAGAGTTCTTCCGTGAAGCTGTGCAGAAATCATGCGGAGTATGTTTCGCATCAGCCACATACGCTAAATACCCTTCGAGTATGCCTATCTACGCCATGAAGACTGCCATGGGAGAAGCAGATGTGTCAGCAACTCAGCTCATCGACATCATCTCGCATGGAGGTCCGATACTCCAGGAGGTTATGGCTAAGGGACTCGTTGCTTCTGGTTCAATGATTCGTCGTCAGCGTGACATGAAGGATGTTGAGCGTAGGCTCTATACAAGCGATAACGTAAAGGATATTGCGACAATACAGGCGAGATATGATAAAGTTATCGACCTCATCTCAGATATCCATGAT
>JAUNIK010000437.1 GCA_030523505.1 Prevotellaceae bacterium
ACGGAGTATGTGACATTTGCCGCACAACTCGCACTTATGCATACATTCCCATTTTTCACGGACATACGCCAGTCGCGCTTCTCTTGTGGAGGTATCTATACTTGGAGGGGTCATCTTTTATAATTGACTGTTGTCTTCTTCCTTCACGACTCGGCAAAATCAATGCGAGCATTGTTTCTGCTCTCGCTGCTACGGAATTTCTCTGATTAAATGTTTGATGGCAGCAATGGGATGATGCCACATCATGCGAGGACCGGCATATCGCATGACTTCACGCATCTGTTTCTTCATTGCAGGCTTGTAGCAATGAATCGGACACTTTTTGCATGTCGGTTTCTTATCACCGAATTTACAATGATCCAGACGCTGATAGGCATAGTCAAGTAAGGCAGAGCACTCTTCGCAAAGTTGACTTTGTCGAGTTCTTCGACCTTCTTTGCTCATGTGCTTTTTCCCACGGCAGTATATCTCCACCATCTGCCTGACGGTTTTCTTTTCTTGCTCTATGCGTGTCATGCTGTTAGTTTATTCCATTCGGCCATACTTTAGTTCTTCGCCCTGACTGTCATACTGCTTGCGCTTGCCGACTGGTGGTTCGGCCAGGGTGATGCGTACGACTGCGGTTCGGCTGAGGCTACGAGCAATAGATGCATCGAAGGCATCCATGTGCTGTGGGAGGAATCGCTCACAGATGGCACGTAGGGCGGCTGTCTTTTCGGTGTCATCTTTGACGATTTCTGCAGTGCCGAATGCTATGGCCGATTTGAATTCGAGTGTGAAACTGCCATCCTTAGGTCCTACCGTCGGCTTGCACTTGGTGACGGCACTCAGACACACGCGAGGGTTCTTACTCAAAACTTCGAGTTTCTTTCCTTCCAGTGCACCGTGGAAGTAGAATGTCTTCTCGTCGGTGCGTACGAGAGAGAGGGGCAATCCGTAAGGCATTCCCTCTTCGTCAGCCATGCTGACGGTGATGTATGGAGCTTTGTCGAGCACTTCATATGCCCATTCTGCACTCATCTGTCTGCTTACTTTTCTCATTTTTGGGGGTGGGTATTAAGATAAGACTCTGCTTGGCGATTTGTTACTTTATGTTATAGTGATGAACGCTCTATTTCAAGGATGTAATGTTCCTTTGCACCATCAGTTTGGACAATGTTCTACAGAGGGATGGGTGATTATCTCACCTCGACTAATTCAATTGGTAATCCGTCAGGATCAGCAAAGAACACACATTTATATCCAGTAAAAGGATCTATGCGAATGCTTTCTGTTTCTATTCCTTTGGATTGCAGTTCACTAATGCTGGTTTCAATGTCATCGACAGTAAACGCCAGGTGACGCAATCCTAATGCCTCCGGATAAGATGGACGCTGAGGCGCATCCGGGAAAGTAAACAGTTCGATGAGATAATCCCCGTTAAGGGCGAGGTCCACTTTCCACGAGTCGCGCTCTTCGCGATACACCTTACGGATAATCGTGAATCCCAAGACATCGACATAAAACGCGATGCTACGCTCTATATCGCTTGCTATAATGGCAATATGATTTACTTCTTTCAGTTTCATAACGTTCTCCTATAAAGGGTCTTGTTCAACAAGTTCCAATCGTTTGATGATAGTGCACGGCTTAAGCAATGTCCCTGGCGAAAGAGCTGCTTCGGTGTATTTCCTTTTACTTGCCGATGCAAATATAATCATTTTTTTTGAAACAAACAACAAGTAAAAGTGCCTTTATTACCGGCAAACGATAGTTTTGTTGCTGGTACAACGCTGTTGTACTCACAGTACATTGCTGCTTTGTACTCTGCTCGTCGCTGTTGTTCAGGCGGTTTGCACCCGAAAAGCAGAGTTACATGTAGCGGTAATGTTCAATCAAATCCGGATTGGCAGACTTTGGTGTAGGGGCTTTGTCGAAGTTCTGAATGTATGCAGCATTGGTAAGGAAGAGAATATCAGAGCCTTCAGGTAACTCATTCATCACCTTGACCATCAGTGTGAGCATCATTCGGAACTCGGTAGTATGAAGGTCGGCAATCACATCCTTGCTGATTATCTTGCTGTTATGTTGACCTTCGGTCTTCTTCTGTCGCGACTCGGCATAGTTGGAACAAGCTCCACTCTGCCCTCGCTGTTCCATCAGTTCAATTATCACAGCAGCACCACCAGCCCGCTCCTTATGACCATAGTCACAGGAGCCTCCTATCCAAACGTAATATGTCGTTGCGTCTTGGGTCATTATATTGCTGTTAACATCGTTGGTTGTATCTGTATGTATTTTATTCTATAATGTTTTTGGTTCTGCTGAAACTCCATTGACGATTGCATCTATTCTTCATTTTCTGCTCATTTTCATCGTACTCATAGACATTTCTACGAGCAGTTTGTTTTATTTCTGATATTTGAGATTGTTCGTCAACCCATGTAATATTCACCGATCCATCCATAGCAAACCCATTAAGATAATCGTACAGGAATGTTGAGCGGTCATCAACTGTTCCATCACCTTTGGTCGTAAGTTTTATAAAATCACGTTTTTGTTCATCGTAAATCTCGTATGCTCTGATCAAGGCTGAAGCTCTGTATTTCTTCTTTGAGTTCTCAAAAGCGATGTCAAAACCTGATGCATGGGCATGAAGGCTCATCATTGGGAAATATGGTACACGCTCTCTGTCAGGATACTTTCCATTGCGATGAT
>JAUNIK010000438.1 GCA_030523505.1 Prevotellaceae bacterium
GTTCTGGGCGTGTTACCTCATGGCTCTGTACCTCTGCCAGTTGCTTCTTGCGAGCTTCCTCTGCAAGTTTCTCTGCCTTGATGCGCTCGCGTTCGCTCTTGGGAACCATATTTTCCAGTTGTGAGAAAATTTGCCATACACATACGCATAAGGTGATAGCGACTGCAACAGTGATGGTGATAGCCAGAAACTCGCTCTGCATCCTCGCCTTCATTGCTACATATGCTACAGTGGATATGATGATGCAGCCCATGCATACCAGTATCAATATCCAAAGATTACCTTTCTTGTTGTTTACCATAGATGCTATTTGGATGGATTATTGGCAATAAAACCTTTGTGTTGCCGAATTTTCATTGCTTTTGGATTAGAAAATGCAGTCACCTTCCGGGATTTCTGTTCGCTCTATACACATTATATAATAAATGGGCATGTAGGTGACGTTGTCCTTTGTATATACTTCGCGCTCATTATCAAGTACTATGCCCGATGGGATATTGTACTCCTTGTCAGCAAGGAATTTGTCAAGTGCCTTATGCGAAGTGTAGTCCTTGCCCGATTTCACCTCAATGGGCAAAACTGTCATACCTGCCACATTGTTTACAAGATAATCAACCTCACCCTTCTTCACATTGTCATAATAGAAGAGGTCATGCCCGTGCGCCTTCAATTCCTGAGCTACCACACTCTCGTACACCGAACCAAGGTTTATGCTTCGTTCGTCCTTCATTATTGGAGCGATATTGTATTCGTACAATCGTCCCGTGAGCATTCCTACGTCATTGAGATACAGTTTCAACAGGTTCTTATGAACTGATTCTGACAGAGGGTATTTAGGATTTGAGATAGCATGTACATCAAGGGCAATACCCGATGATATGAGGTATTCAAACTCTTCGGCATACCATTCAAATCTGTCACCTTTCTTGTCGCGAATGTCCTTTGCTACAATTCGCTTCTTCTTGTTTTCCATCTGCGACACAATCATGTCATAGATACGGCGGATAAGGAGTTTCTTGCTTGACTCCTTTTCGTACTTGGCGGCATCTTCCTTGTACAGGTTGCGGATGGATTCCTGAACCTCTCGCACTCGGACGATGTTGTGGGTTTCCAAGTAGGTGTTGACAGCATCTGGCAGACCACCGACCAGCAGGTACTTCCTGAACTCGCCCAACAGGTTCTGATGCTGAGCCTCAGAGACAGCAACCTGGCGCTTATAGCAGTCACGCACATAGTCAAGAGCCTCCTTGCCCCAACCTTCTGCCATCAGCCATTCCTCAAAGTCAAGCTGATACATCTGCTTGCGGATGATGCTGCCGACAGGTATTGAAGCCGTGTTGCGAAGGGCGATGCCGAGCAAACTGCCGCTGGCTATGTAGGTGAACTTACCCTCTTCTCTCAGGAATTTCAACATGGTAAGATACTGTGGATAGTGCTGTATCTCGTCAAGGAAAACAATAGTGTCGGACTTGTCGCCCAGCTTTCCACCTGCAACCATACTCAGAGTCATATAGAACTCATCCAACTTGTGAATATCACGAAAGAGCCCATCCTCTTCATCGTCCTTGACAAAGTTTACCTCAACGAAGTTCTTGAACAGCCTATTGCCGACCTCGCGTATTATATATGATTTGCCTATCTGCCTGGCTCCCTCCACGACCATTATCTTGTCATTGCCAGAGTGCAGATGGGCTTCAATATCCGTGCTAATTTTTCTGTAGAGCATAGTTGAATTACACTTCTTATTAGTTTTTACGCTTGCAAAATTACACTTTTTCTTTCATATACATATCGGAAAATTACACTTTTTCTTGATTTTTAACTGTAATAGGGTAATTCTTCATGCATTTTCACCATACGCATAGCAAAAAATGTCAAGTTCAGCATATTAGTTATAAGGGCATCGCAAATTGCGACACCCTTATACCAGATGAAAATAGAAGTAGTTTACTCCGTTCCTGTTGGTTTGACAACGCTGAGAGTTTGCGTCTTTGGCTTCAACGTGATGCGGTCAACGCTCTGTCGCTTGGTCTCATCGCTCATATCGGCATAGATCTGAGTGGTCTCGACGTTCTTGTGTCCGAGCATACGCTGGATGGCATAGATGCTTGTTCCTGCGTCTGCCTGAAGTGAGCCGAAGGTGTGGCGTGAGCAGTGGTAGCTGATATGCTTGGTTATGCCACTTGCGTCAAGCCAGTCCTTTAATGGTTTCTGCGTCATACAGTCTCTCAGTCCCACAAATACCTTGTCAGTGGGTTTTCGGTCTGGATTATCATCGTAGAACCCAATGAGTTCGAGTGCTTCCTCGCTGATAGGGTTCTTAATGAGCTGTTTGGTCTTCTGCATACGTACAGTGATAAACATGCCTCCATCCCCATATGGCTGAATCTTGTTCCAAGTGAGTGCCATGATGTCGCTCTTTCTGAGTCCTGTGAGACATGAGAACAGGAATGCTTCCTTCAGCACCTGATGCTTGCAAGGAGTCTCAGCAAGAGTGATAAGTTCCTGCTGGGAAAGGTGTTCTTTTTCAGTAGGAATCGTATCAATCCTGTCAAGGTAGCCATTCGGATTATCCTTAATCTTGTGTTCACGATAGGCGGTGTGAAGCATGGCACGGAAAGTTGACCAGTAGCCAGACGCGGTATTGGTATGCAACTTGACTGTAGGATGCTTCAACTGAGTCGTTGTAAGCA
>JAUNIK010000439.1 GCA_030523505.1 Prevotellaceae bacterium
CTTCTGTGGGGGTGAGGCTTCTATAACCTTACCACCACGAAACTCTTCGCTGGGATGCTGAGGGTAGGCTGGGCTGTGAGCGTCACGGTCTTTTCTTCAGGCTGTACCGAGTAGCCCTTCTGTGGTGAGTTTGTTGCACGGGCGTCATCGCTGTGCAGCGTTGTCATCTTCGCCTCCTTGCCGTCCTTCATTCCCTTCATCTTCAGTGTCACATCGCGTGCAGCATCGTTCACATTAACAATCTTCACGATTGTGCAACCAGCGTTCTTGTCCATCACAGCACTCACATACAATCCGTCCTCTCCTTCCAGTGGCTTGCCGTTTTCGAGGGCAGAAACCATGTTTGTGCCGGCATTAGTGCCGTAGAGCATCTGTACGTACCAGTTTGGTGTGCGTACCGACTTCAGGTTGTCAAACCAGATAAGGTCAGGGCGCCACTGCCAACCGTCAACATGGGCGAAGAGTGGGGCATAGGTAGCCTGGAGCACCACATCGGCATTACGCTCCAAACCAGTCATGAACGCAGCCTCGGAGAGTGCAGCCTCGAAGGTGTTCATATCTGTTGGCAGCACTTTGTCGTGGTTCTTTGTGTGGGCAGCATATTCACCGGCAAACACCTTCGGACCAGTGCGAGGGTAGTCGTCGTAGCGACCGGCATTCTTCAGGAACCAGTCAGGTTCCTTATAGTAATGCTCGTCCACAAGGTCAACACCCAGGCGTCGCATCTCCTGCCATCCGTAATCGAAATCCTTGCCATCGCTCGATGGACCAGACGAACCGCATATCTTTATCTCAGGATATTTCTTTCTCAACTGTTCCATGAATTTCTCCAGACGCTCAGGATACATCGGTCCCCACTGCTCATTGCCGATAGCAATCTGCTTCAGGTTGAACGGAGCCGGATGTCCCATCTCGGCACGCAGTGCACCCCATTTCGTAGTCACAGCACCGTTGGCAAACTCCACCAGGTCGAGAGCATCGTCGATATAAGGCTGGAGGTCGTCCACAGCCACATGAGCGTTCTTGTCGTTATCGTCGTTCTGATACTGGCAAGCCAATCCCACCGACAGTACAGGCAGTGGTTCAGCACCGATCTTCTCTGCCAGGAGGAAATACTCGTAGAATCCGAGACCGTAAGACTGGAAGTAGTTCGGATACAAACGGTGGGCAAAGCAAGTGTTCCAACGGTTCTCGTTCAGTGGACGGTTCTCTGGACGTCCCACCGAGTTCTTCCACTGGTAGCGAGTCTCCAGGTCGGCACCCTCCACGATACAACCGCCAGGGAATCGGAAAATGCCCGGATGCAAGTCCTCGAGATCCTTCACCAGGTCAGCGCGCAGTCCGTGCCAGTTGTCCTCAGGGAACAATGACACATGATCCAGGTCCACAGCCTCCTTTGAGTCGAGGAATATGCGCATCTTACCCTTTGCCACCGTCTTCGAAGGGTGCAGGGTAGCAGTGTGGCGAGCCCATTTGTTGGTCTCTATCGAAATTTTCTCGCTTGCTATCACCTCGTTGTTCTCGCCCAGCAGTTCCACACGGATACGCGAAGGCTGGCCGTGCAACTCATTCTGACGCGCATACACAGAGAATTCGTATGCCAAGCCCTCTTTCAGTCCCATGCCGAAGAATCCGCTGTTGCCCAGTCCAGTGCGCTTCTCGCGGTGACCGGCAGTGCGCAGTGTCACGAAATGCGGACAGCGGTCGAAGGCTGGGTGGAAAGTCGAAACCTCCACATTGCCGAAGGTCTCCCATCCCATCAGACTGTTAGGGAATTCGAACGAGCGGTTTTCCACCAGTTCGGCATAGAGACCACCATCAGCACCGAAGTTTATATCCTCGAAGAATATGCCATACATCGTTGACTGTATTGGAGCCCCCGCCTTGTTACCGATTTCCACGGTATGCTGTGCCATCATGCTTTGTGAAGCAATCATCAGAGCCCCTGAAAGAAGAAAAGACTTAAAGTTGTTCATAATAGATAGGTAATTTTGAATATTCTACGCAAAAGTACACATTATTTTATAAATAGCAAAGCAATTCCCCGAAAAAAATAGCCTCACCCCCTCGCTCAGCTTTGCTGCTTTCATAGCGACAGCGGAAAAAGAACCCCTCTCCCACGAGGAGAGGGGAGTATATACTCATTCCGACAGTGCGTCCCTCCGGATGGTCTCCCTCCCATCACGGGGAGGGCTGGGGAGGGGTCTCTTTTCCTATACATTTATGCACTAACCCCTCGGGAAGCCCGGTGTTTACAGGGGGTTCCGTAGGTGTATATAGAACGGCTCACTATGCACTTACTATACATCAAAAACATACAAAAACGAAGACGGGACAAAAGACTATTCTTTTGGGAACATTGTGACATTGTTTATAGACTGATTGTTTTCGTCTCAATCTCTATAGGATATACTATTGTTAAATCTTCCGTCTTCTCCCCTTACCGTAGCCCATCGATTATATAATTTCAAAGAGCGTATTTCATGCAAAGAGAATTTTTTTGCATTATCCCATTTTATTAAGAAGAAATAGCAAGTGTCATTCTTGTTAAATAAATAATTCCCATCAATTGCACATAATGAATCTGGATATATGCAATTAATCTCATTGATATTCTTTTTCCATATCGTCAACATGGAATCACAAGGACTACTTCCTTCTGGGGAATAGACTCTTTCTGCTATATATATG
>JAUNIK010000440.1 GCA_030523505.1 Prevotellaceae bacterium
TTATGGAGTTTCACACGGAGGTCGTACTCTTCGCCATGAGTGCGGAGCATATATTCCGACATGCCCCAGTTGCCACCCTTGCAATATATTTTCTTGCCATTGAGGCAGACAACGAATGCTGAGTTCTCCTTCTTGTACTGATATTCGCGGATGCCAAACGACTGACTGAAACTATCAATAACCTGCCCACCCTTCTCTATCTCGAATTCACAAGTGTAGAGGTTGGGTTCGCCATATCCATTAGGCCACCACAAGGCTGGATTATCTATCGCAACATTCGGCATCTCGATGTCAATGGAGTCGCCAGCAGCAACGGTCACATCCTTCGTCACCTGATAGTTGCCCGGCATTATCTTTGCCTTGACCTTGACGGTCTGATCCTCCGCGGTGAGGTTCTGCAGGCTTGTCAATGGTCTTACTGTCGCCTTTGTGTAGTTATCGGTCAGCACCGTACGAATCCATGGGTCGCGGATGGTAACATCGCCCACAACCTCGAGATATACATCATTGGTGATACCGGTGTTCAGTCCCGGCACATAAGGCATCCAGTCCCAACTGTGGGAAGCCACATAGGTTGGGCATTCATAGTTGACAAACGATGAAGAGCGTGGCAGATGAGCCGCTCTCATCATGTTGATCTTCACCGCGAGGAAGTTTCCTTCGTCCTTCAAGAGGTCTGTCACATCATAACTGACCTTCATGACATGGCCTTTGATAATGCCCAGTTTCTTTCCGTTGAGGAAGATATAAGCCGTTCGGTTTATTCCTTCAAAAGTGAGGATGGTGCGTGTGCGACCATTAGCCGAAGCCGGCCGGTCGAAATATGTGCGATACCAGTGAGCAACATTATATGTCTCCTCGTTGACACGATAGATATTATCCGAGAAGTTGGGATCCTCCTCGTAGCCCGCTGCCACATAAGCCGCAAACGCTGTGCCTGGCACAATGCCATCGATTGATGATTCTGGTTGCCATGTATCCTTTGCCACTCTCACATCGGCAGGCATAGAACCCACATGAGGGAACAACTGCCATTTCTGGCCGTCGTAACTACTGAGCGAGATCCTGTCATTTGCCATTGCCGACTGTGCGACAAGAAGCAGGAGGAGTAAACCTCTCAGGAACCCACCCAGGCTCTCCCTGTGGGAGGGATGCTGAAATGTTTTTATATGCATAAACGATTAATAATGAAGTGGCATTTCACTCCCCCTCCATAGGGAGGGGGTAAAGGGGTGGGGCTATTCAAACGACGGTGGTACAGCACCTGTGCCCCATTTCTTGTTTGGTGTGGCAGAGGTGGTATAGTTGAGGGTACCGCCGTTCATGAGCGACTCCCAAGGAATCCATGTCTCGTTGAAGTTCTGACCATTGAACTTGAGAGAGGTGGTATATGGTGTCTTCTCGCTACCACCGGTGATGGTGATATCAGCCTTTGGCAGATGAACGACAGCCTTCTCGAATATCGGGGTGTTAAGGGTGAAACCACCTACACCTGGAATCTCAGGGTAGAGACCAAGACAGGTCCACACATACCACGCACCCATAGAACCGAGGTCGTCGTTGCCTGGCAGACCGTTGTTCTTGCTTGAATACTGCTCGTTGAGAGTACGACGGAGCACCTGAGAGGTCTTCCAAGGCTGGCCACACCAGTTGTAAACCCATGGAATGCCCCAACTTGGTTCATTGCCCGAAGCAAACCAATCGTCGCCATAGCCAGCATCAAGACGGGTGAAATACTCATCAAGGCGTGCCACAGCCTTCTCATTGCCTCCAACAAGGTCGATGAGTCCCTTGATATTATATGGCACCATCCAGAAATAATCCTTATAGGTAGCCTCGCGCCAGTCGTCTCCCTGGTTCTTCCAAGAACCGTCCTCATTGCGCGAGCAGAGCCAGCCTGTCTCTGGGTTCCAGAGGTTCTTCCAACTACGTGCATAATGGAAATAACGCCATGAAGCAAACTCATCGCCACAGGCACGAACAGCAAACTGTGCGATAGCGAAGTCGGCAGAGGTGTATTCCAACTGTATTGAAGCAGGACAATAGCCCTTTTCAAGATATTGCTTCAGGTGTGGGCGTGTCTCCTCGTCCTGTGACTTTGCTCCCGGAACCTCGGCACCCTTCTTCATAACCTCGAAGATTGGTTTTGGATCATATCGGCGAGCACCGAAAGCCCAAGCGTTGGAGATGAGTATTGACGATGGGTCGCCCTGCATGATACCTGTCTCGATGTTCGCCATTACCCAACGAGGCAGCGAACCACCACTCTGCACAGCGAAGTCATAGTGAGAGGTTACGATATCCGAGGCTACGTCAGGCTCGATGATGGCGAGCATCTGAATCTGTGTGCGGTAGGTGTCCCAGTTTGAGAACTGAGTGTACTGCTTGAAATCGGTCTTGTGAACAAGGAAGTCGGCACCCATATACTCGCCATTGACATCGTTGCAAACACTTGGATGAACGAATGTGCGATAGAGATGGGTATAGAACTGCTGTACACGGTCAGGATCGTTCTTGCCCGAGAGTTCAATCTTGCCGAGGAACTCATTCCATTTGTTCTCGCAGGCTGTCTGCACAGCATTGAAATCCCATGCCTTGTTCTCTGCACGAAGGTTCTCCTTGGCATTCTCAACACTTACATAGGAAACACCCACGCGATACTGGATCTGCTTCTGTGAAGCCACATCGAA
>JAUNIK010000441.1 GCA_030523505.1 Prevotellaceae bacterium
GATTGTACAATGCTGTACCATCAGAAGCACGACCTGCATACTCGAAACCACGCATGTACCAGATTGAGTGACCCTCCTCGAAGTAGCAACGTACTACCTCAGGGCTAGCACCCTCAACTGTTGCACCTGAAATACGCTCGATTGACTCGTCAAGGTATGTTACCTCGTTCTTCAATGTTGCGAAGTTACCAGAAATACCGTATGAGAAGTCACCAAGGTTATCCTTCCAAGAGAGCTCAACCTCAAGACCCTTGTTTTGTACCTCACCTGCATTCATCTTGATTGATGAAGCACCTGTCTCAGGCATTACTGGAGCATCAACGAGAAGGTCCTTTGTTGTCTTCTTATACCAGTCGATACCAAGAGCCAAACGATCGTTCAAGAAACGGAAGTCAGCACCAAGGTCGATCTGCTCTGAAGTCTCCCATGTCAAGTTAGGGTTAGCAATACCGTTTGGCATTGAACCGTATGATGCAGCGTTCGAAGAACCATACTGATACCACTGACCGTTTGTATTAATACCTGCTGTGTATGCATAGTTGTTCAAAACGTTTACGTTACCGTTCTGACCCCAAGATGCACGGATCTTACCGAATGACATTACACTAGGATCAACGTTCTCCTTAATGAATGACTCATTAGAGAATGTCCAACCTGCAGAGAATGAGAAGAACTGACCCCAACGGTTGTCAGCAGACAACTTAGATGAGTCGAATGCGTCAGCACGGAAGTTTGCTTGTACGCTGTAACGGTTGTCATATGCGTATGACAAACGACCGAAGTATGAAATAGATGAAGCCTCACCTGGAGCACCACCAATACCCTTTACAGTATCGCTGTTACCATTAACACTGTTGAGGAAGCGGAAGTTAGGAGCATATGCCTTGAGGATATCTGGACCTGATGCATTAGCGTTCACACCATTGTTGTGTGACTCACGGTATGACATACCAACCATTGCACCAATATTGTGAACATCAGCAAATGTATCGTTGTAGTTTACGAAGTTCTCCCACTGATACCAGTACGAGTTGTTGCTGCTGCCCTCAATTCTGTAGTTATCACCCTTTGTCTGTGCATTGAGGTAATATGGGAACTCCCAGTTTGAGCTGTTGCTGAATGCCAAACGATAACCCAAACGTGATGTAAATACTACTTGCTTTACTGGAGTCAAGTTAGCATATACAGTACCGTTGATGTTGAAGCCATTGTTCTTACCGTATGCACGGTCACGCTGTGAGAATGGGTTACCACCAGCAAGACGCTGGTTGAAGTATGATGTTGCATAGTAGCCGTTCTCGTCACCGAAGAGGTAGTACTGATCCTTAGCCTCGTAGTGTGCCTTGAAATCACCAAGCATCTGCTCTGGCTTTGTCCAGTAGAGAGGTGTCAATGGATCGATAAGGAGAAGCATCTCGAATGAAGAACCATAACCGTTCTCAGATACACCCTTAGATCTCCACTTCTCAATAGATGTGTTAGTACCAACCTGCAACCAAGACTTAATCTTGTAGTCAGCGTTGATTTGACCTGTAAGACGCTCGTACTTATCCTTGTCACCCTTTACGATACCATCCTGATTAACGTAACCAATGCTCAAGAAGTATGAACCCTTGTCATTACCACCCTGGAATGTGAGTGTGTGCTGCTTTGCCCATGTATTCTCAAAATACTCGTCAAGCCAGTCTGTATCTGTGCTAGGATTCCAGCCATAAAGTGTCTGTGCATCCTTCATGTCTGCATCAACCCTCTCAGCACCAAGCTGCATTGTCATCCAATCCTTGAACTGTGCAGCGTTGAGAAGCTCTGGCACACGACCAAGTGACTGATTTGTCCACTTGCCCTCATATACGATTGTACCATCACCCTTGTTCTTACCAGACTTTGTTGTGATAAGTACAACACCGTTACCAGCCTCAGCACCATAGATAGCAGCAGATGCAGCATCCTTCAATACCTCCATTGACTCAATCATAGATGGGTCAAGGTACTGAATGCTTGATACCTGAAGACCATCAACGATCAAAAGTGGACCGATGTTGCTAGAGTTAGAAGAGTAACCACGTACACGGATTGTTGCACCCTGACCAGGCTTACCAGATGAATTGAGGACCTGTACACCAGGAGCCTTACCCTGCAATGCTGCAGCAGCATCTGTTGTAGAACGGTTCTTCAAATCCTCAGACTTAACTGATGCTACCGAACCTGTCAAGTCACTCTTTCTCTGAACACCGTAACCTACAGCTACGATCTCATCGATGAGCTCCATATCGCTCTTGAGCGATGCATTAATTGTTGTACGGCCATTTACTGCCTCTTCTGCAGTTTCATAACCAATAAATGAAAATGTAAGAACGGCATTTGAAGGAGCACTAATTGAGTACTTACCATCAAAATCCGTAATTGTACCTGTTGTAGTACCTTTAACTACAACATTCACACCTGGAATAGGATCATTAGTGGATGCATCCTTTACTACACCACTAATCTGACTCTGTGCCCAAGAGAATGCCGACACACAGAAGAAAAGTGTCAGCATTGTTACCGCCTTGCGCAACGATACCAGCTTTTCGTTTAGTTTATTCATACATGAAAAATTAATTAAACCGATAGATAAATATCAAACAGCAGCAAAACATCATTATCGCAAGTGGTGCTTCCACTACTATTTGAC
>JAUNIK010000442.1 GCA_030523505.1 Prevotellaceae bacterium
AGCACTTGAAGTTAATATTCCGGAGTCCTCCTGACAATAGAGGTTCTTCGAAACTTGACTGCAAAATTACATAAAATATGGTAGAATACCAAATAAAATGATTAATTTTGCAAGCAATAAGTATTACATAGAAATATGATTCAGGAATTGCAACTCCGGATTCTGCCAGAGCAGGCTGCTTCGGAACAGGCTATCGCCGACTATATTGCTCGTGAGAAAGGTATTGACCGCCGTACTATCAATGCCGTTCGTGTACTAAAACGCTCTATCGACGCACGACAGCGTACTATCTACGTAAACATAAACGCACGCGTATATATTAATGAGGTGCCACAGGATGATGCATACGTGCACACCGAATATCAGGACGTGAGCCAGAAACCACAGGTAGTGGTAGTTGGCGAAGGTCCCGGAGGACTGTTTGCCGCCTTGCGACTCATTGAACTGGGACTGCGCCCAGTGATACTGGAACGCGGAAAGGATGTGCACGAACGCAAGAAAGACCTTGCGATGATCACCAAGACACAGAAGGTGGACGGCGAGTCGAACTATTGTTTCGGTGAAGGCGGAGCAGGTGCCTATTCCGACGGAAAGCTATATACGAGAAGCAAGAAACGCGGTTCGGTAGAAAAGATCCTGAATGTGTTCTGCCAGCATGGCGCCTCGACATCAATCCTTGCTGACGCCCACCCACATATCGGTACTGACAAACTGCCACGCGTCATTGAGAATATGCGCAACACGATAATACGCTGTGGCGGAGAAGTGCACTTCCAGACAAAGATGGTGCGACTGATTCTGCAAGGCGATGAGTGCATAGGCTGTGAGGCGATTAACCTCGCGATGAATCGCGAGGAACAGTATAGGGGACCAGTGATTCTTGCCACAGGTCATTCGGCACGCGATGTGTATCGCTATCTGGCAGAGGCAAAGATTGAGATTGAAGCAAAATCGCTGGCGATGGGTGTGCGACTGGAGCATCCGAGTCATCTCATCGACCAAATACAATACCACAACAAGAACGGCCGTGGAAGGTATCTTCCTGCAGCAGAATACAGTTTTGTGACACAGGTGGACGGTCGCGGAGTATATTCATTCTGTATGTGTCCGGGAGGATTCGTCATTCCGGCAGCAACTGGTCCGGAACAACTCGTGGTGAACGGTATGAGTCCATCAAACCGCGGCACGCAGTGGAGCAACTCAGGTATGGTGGTGGAGATACATCCTGAGGATGTAGTCAACGGTAACGGTAACGATGACAAGCGTTACGTTACGCGTTACGATAAGTTAGCGGAGGGTATTAACAATCAAGATCCACTTGTGATGTTGGAATTCCAGGAGCAGTTGGAGAAAACCACCTGGCAGCAGGCAAATATGAAACAGACTGCACCAGCACAGAGAATGGCGGATTTTGTGAACGGACGACTGAGCTACGACCTGCCGAAGGTGTCGTACGCTCCTGGAGTAGTCTCTTCCCCACTCCATTTCTGGTTGCCTAAGCATATCTCGAAACGCCTGCAGGAAGGATTCAGGAAGTTTGGCAGTACGAGCCACGGATTCCTCACCAACGAGGCAGTATTGATTGCCACAGAGACACGCACCTCATCGCCTATACGCATTGTGCGCGACCGTGAGACACTGCAGCATGTACGCATCAAGGGACTGTTCCCTTGCGGCGAAGGCGCTGGATATGCAGGAGGTATCGTCTCAGCAGGAGTTGATGGTGAGCGCTGTGCAGAGATGTGCGAGGCTTACACAAGATGCTTTACCAGCGCGAAGAGCTTATAAGGCATGTAGCGGAACGGCAAGTCGAGGTGCTTTGGCGATACAAGCACCGAACGACGATGACTGAACGCCTCGAACGACTCACGATCGTGATAACGACCCATTCCTGAATTGCCTACTCCACCAAACGGCATGTTTGTATTGACGATGTGCATTATACTATCGTTGATACAAGCACCACCGGACGATGTGTGGCGGATGACGTCCCAAGCGGCCGACTTGCTGCCGTAATAATATAATGCAAGTGGTTTAGGACGAGCATTGACAAACTGCTTCACCTTATCAGAGAAAGAACCGCCATTATCGTCGAGGGTGATGACTGGGAACACAGGACCGAAAATCTCCTCGGTCATCACAGGTGCATCCAGTGCAACATCACCGAGAAGTGTTGGTTCGATATAACGCTCCTCAGCATCAATGCTACCACCACAGAGCACTGTACCCTGCGACAGATAACTGCTGACACGCGAGAATGCCTTATCGCTCACCATGCGCACATAATGCTCACTCTTTTTGATATCCTCGCCATGAAGAGCATGAACATGCTTCTGGAAAGCCTCAACAAAGGCATCCTTCACATCGCTATGGATGAGGATGTAGTCAGGAGCAATGCATGTCTGACCACTATTGAGAGTCTTTGCCCACGCAAGGCGCTTGGCTGTTATGTCGATGTCGGCAGTACGGTCGATGATGCAAGGACTCTTTCCACCCAGTTCGAGCACCACAGGAGTGAGATGACGCGCAGCAGCCTCCATGACGGTATGAGCTACGGCAGGACTACCAGTATAGAAAATAATGTCGAACGGTTTGTCAAAGAGACAAGCATTGACTTCGCGGTTGCCCTGAACAACTGCCACATACTCCTGAGGGAATGTGTC
>JAUNIK010000443.1 GCA_030523505.1 Prevotellaceae bacterium
CAAACAGATTCCTGCCAACGAACACCTGACAATGCAGATTGCATCACAGGTATATGGCATACGCACGGCGAAAAACGGACTCTGCTTCAGCAGCAGTGGTCAACCAGTATATATTACCAAACGGTTTGATGTAAACAACGGTATCAAGGACTGCACTCAGGAAGATTTCTCCGCTATCCTGGGAATGACAGAAGAAGGCAGTGACGCTAATTTCAAATATAACGGCAACTACGCCCAGATAGCCGATGCAATCAAACGATTCGTGCCTGCATGGATGCCCCAGGTGGAACAGTTCTTCCGAATAGTTGTATTCAACTATCTCTTTGCCAACGAGGATGCCCATAATAAGAACTTTTCGCTCATCAACAGAGATGGTGAGTATTTCTTTGCTCCAGCCTACGACCTAATCAACACCTGCATACACATTCAGAGTGGCAGCGATTTAGGATTAAAGGACGGACTCGCACCCGATGTGGAGAAGAGTGACATATATGCCCATACAGGACATCCATGCCGTCTTGATTTCGAGCGGTTTGCAGAACGGATAGGACTGCCTAAGAAGCGAACCCAACAAGTTCTCGACATGTTCATACAGATACCCCAGGAAACATACTCACTCATTGACCATTCTTTCCTTAATGACAAAATGAAGCGCTCCTACAAACATGTCATAGAGGAAAGACTGACGCGCTTTATCCGTCCATCAGAGTAATCACCCACCTATAATAAAGCTGCGGAATAAAATACTATGTAAATAAATGTTAAAATACAATTGAAAAAGAGCCTTATAATTAAAATAAATAGTATCTTTGCATTCGAGAAGAATGAAAGAGAATAATGCGTGAAAAATGAGAAGCAATAACCTTTCAAATAACCTGATAAAATGGGCTGTCATTGCAATTGACTTTATTGTGCTATTGCTACTGATATTCCTTTTTATAGATATTATCCCCGGCTCGGAAAAATGGGACAATGAGAAGGAGAGGATATTCTGGATGATATGCATAACATCACTCATGATAGCAGAATATTTCTTCTCTACACGAATCCATTTCCGTAGTATCGGTGCTGATGACATACTAAAACGCTCCACCATGTTAGCTCTAACCCAGACGCTGGTGACATACCTGTTACTTAGAGCTATACACTTTATGGCACGTCTGGGATGGCAGATATTGGGTATAGGTATTTCCTTCCTGCTTATTACAATAGTCCTACGCCTGTTTGAACGATGGCTTCTGAAGAAATTCAGAAGTATGGGATACAACACACGATTTGTTACCCTAGTAGGTTCTGACAAGGAACTGGAGAGACTATATAAAAAACTTATTCATAATGCTTCATGGGGTTACAAACTGAAAAGTTTCTATGGCTCCATGAAGGGACTTACATCAAGCGGAAGCATAGATGATTTCATCCACTTGTTAGACACTCCAGAGAAACTACGTTTAGGTGATGAGTTGTTCCTAAGTGTCTCGCGTAAAGAAAAAGAACTGATAGAGCGAACTGCCCGGCTATGCGAAAAACAGGTGGTGAAATTCTACTATGTGCCTATGGCAGAAGAGACTCTGAACCTGCAGCCGGCACTGTTTGACGAGCAACAGGTGTTCACCACATACACCAGTCCATTGGAAGATCCCCTGAACAAGATGGTGAAAAGACTGTCGGACATTGTGATGTCTCTACTCTTCCTAATACCAACGGCTATCCTTCTTCCTCTTGTTGCTTTGATTATAAAGATACAAAGCCCGGGACCTATCTTCTTCCGTCAGCGACGCACCGGTCTGGAAGGACATGACTTCTACTGCTACAAGTTCCGCTCAATGCATGTAAACAAGGATGCAGACCAAGTACAGGCTACGAAGAACGACCCGAGAAAGTTTGCCTTCGGAAATCTGATGCGCAAGACCAATATTGATGAACTGCCGCAGTTCTGGAACGTCTTGCGAGGCGATATGAGTATCGTAGGACCGCGTCCGCACATGCTGGCTCACACCAAGCAGTATTCTGAGCTGATAGACAAATACATGGTGCGGCATTTTGTCAAGGCTGGAGTAACAGGATGGGCACAGGTTACGGGATTCCGTGGCGAGACACAGCATCAATGGCAAATGGAAGGGCGTGTGGAACGGGATATATGGTACATTCAGAACTGGAGTATATGGCTTGACATCCGCATAATATGGATGACAATAAAGACTATCTTCAGCCCCGATGCGAAAGCGTATTAAAGGTCACTTCTCAAAATGCTGGTAGTCTTTCAGGCTGCGCCACTCTCCGCCCCATCTGAAGCCATGTTGTTTGAATAGGCGGTATATCAGGTCGCCTTTTTTGATTTGAGGGTTCTTGGCATATTTCCGTCCTGCCGCGGGTTTTACAATATTGCCTTTCACATACGGATTATATAGTGGATTTATGTCAATGGCAAGCCCAAGGGCATGTTTTGAGAGTTTATTCTTGGAGCCAGTCATGACGCGATAATTATAGCAGGAGGTATTATTTGCATCCATCATCTTATCATCATCACCGCCATATTCACTCGCAGGCCGCATACGCTCAATGCGATATTTCGCCTTGTATAGCTCAGCAAATATCTCCTGCAAGTCTTTAGCTATACTCTTGTTACATTCCAACTTTCCCGTCGTCGGCTTTCCGTCCTT
>JAUNIK010000444.1 GCA_030523505.1 Prevotellaceae bacterium
CACGCACTGCTCCAACAGCAGTTCCTGTAAGTACCGTTGGCACTCCGCCTTCCGTATTGAACTCATGCCTGTTTCCATCTCCGAAGTCAACATACAGTGTCTCGTCCTCGCGGGTTGTCACTCCTATCTTTGCATTCGTATGGATGGATGGTATCACATTGAAGCGCTCCACCGGTGTTCCGTAGTCTTCTGCCGAACGGACAAGGAACTTCTGTGTGAGCAGCACCACTCCATTGAACACGTCATTGAAGCAAGCCACCTGCACACTGTCGTTCTGTGCTTTCAGGAATGTGATGACGCCGGTCTCCTCGTCGAAAACAAAGTCCTCACCGTCAACAAGTTGATAGTCGTAGGAGAATCCATCGCGAGCGATTCCTGCAAGAGCCACGGCTGTTGAGGTTCCTTCACGAAGGATATATCTGCTGAGGTCAAGTTTACCAGCCTCACCTACTCCGTATTCTTTCTCTACAGGGAGCTCAAACTGCGATTCGTATTCGAACTCAGTGCGTGGATCGACCATCGGGAGGGTGGTGAAATCGAAATTGTTGTATGTCACACCGAGATAAGCCAGCGAGTCTGGGCGTTCTCCCTGAGGAAGACTGCAATCAATACCGTCGATGCGCGACAGGTGATTGTGATGTGCCTCGAGGGTAACGAGGTTCCACTGCTTGCTGATGTCTATGCTGGTGAGGTTGTTGCCTGAACAGGTGATGCGCTGCAGATAGGTGTTGTGGCTCAGGTCAAGGGCGCTCAACTTACGGTCGTTGGTTTCCTGTCCCTGGTTGTCGGCATACAGTTCGATGAGATACTCATTATGAGAGAGGTCGATATTCTGGAAACCGCAATCCGAGATGTTGAGGATACGCAGATATGGGTTGCCTGAGAGATCGAGCGAGGTGACTCCTGTGTTGTCGATGCTCAGCTGGATGAGGTTCGGGCAACCTGTCACATCGATGCTGCGCAGACAGTGACTGTCCCATGCAGTGAAGATGTTGAGGGCTGGATAACGCGAGACGTTGAGTATGCCTGCGACATTGTCAAGGGCACGGTCGCCAAGCTGATTGACATTGAGATACTTCAGGAAATTATGTTCTCCAAGAAACAGTCCCTGGGTGAATGGATTATCCTTCACATCGAGGTATTCGAGGTAAGTGAGTCCTGATGTATTGAGTGTTACAATCTCATTATGACCGCACTCGAAAATGGCGAGATTGGTGAGAAGGCTGATATCTACTGCTGTCACATTTGAACCATGGCAGTCGAGATAGTCGATGCTTGTTGGGTCGCCATAGACGCGTACCACTCCCTCAGGACCAACAGACCCTGAGATGAGCGAACCACCGGTAACGACCTCGTTGTCGGCATCCTCGCCGAGGTTTGCATCGGAACTGATGACGAATGGCTGACGACCATATCCGAAGTCCACCTCGACATTAGTATGTCCGAGACTCTGCAATGCCGTCATCGACATCTGGAAAACATTCTCGTCGCCATATTGCTGGTAACGGTTGGTCCAGATGGTTAGCATCGGAGTTTCGTCATTGTTCTGTGCAGATGCTGGCACTCCAGTCAACAGCACAAGACACAGTAAAAGTAGCTTGTTGATTTTGCTCATCGCTTATCGGATAACTTTCTTGCCGTTGATGATATAAAGACCTGACTTTGATGTATTTTCAACACGGCGGCCGTCGATAGTGTAGATACCGTTCATCATGCTTGGCTTGCCTGTTGGTGCTACAGTAGAGATGCCACTGATTGGCGAACCAGTCTCAATAAAGAGGTATGGACGGTTGTTCTCTGCATAGTTCCAAGGTGCTACCGATGAGTCACCGAACTGATATCCGAGACTTGTCCAGAAACCCAATGCTGGAGCCTCCCATGGATTGAGAATCTTTCCATAAACACTGTTTGCCTCGTAATCGGTTGGAACTGCCGCACCATCAAGGTCAAATGGTTTCTGATAGTTCTGGTTCAGACCTGTCTCTACACGGCTATCGTCTTCGTCGTTGATAGTACAACCAGCGATACGCAGTTCTGGACCATAATAGAAATTGTTGTTCTGCGACTTCAACCTACACTCATAGAGCACATTGCCACTTATCATGCCCAGACCACCATTCTGCCAGTCTGGTTCAACATATCCTGCAATACCACCGACAGCACACGCTGCAACATTGTCGGCATTGTCTGTAAGGGAAGGACATTTGAGGGTTGCCGAAACCACACAACGCTCGATGATGCCTCGTGATGACGAAACGCCACAACGACCTGCAACACCACCAAGGAAATTGTTGGCTGTCAGTTCGGTGGCTGATACCGAACAGTCGCTTACCTTGCAACCAGTACCGATGATACCGGTGATAGCACCGAGCTCACCATTAGCAGTGAGATGAGAGTTGGCAACAGCAGTGCTTGACACAAGCGAACTTGTGCGCATCTCGCCCACCACTCCACCGACAACACGGCTGTTGGTGTTCACTGTAGCATTGTTAATATAGCAATCGGTGACTGTTGTCTCTGCCGAAGCCATACCGGCGATGACACCGAGAGGTGTAACATAAGAATACTCGTTGTTGATGACAGCATCTTTGATAACGAGATTGTCGAATGTTGTTGAGATTGCAAATCCTGAAAGAAGACCGAACTGCT
>JAUNIK010000445.1 GCA_030523505.1 Prevotellaceae bacterium
CTTTATCCTAATTTAATGGATTACTTGATGTTTGGTTCCTCAAGACCATAACCCTTCTTCTTGTCCTCAACCTTAAGCAGGATAGTGAGAGCGAATGCTACTACACCGAATGAAGAGAAGATGAGCATTGGTGCCTTGTAACCACCAGTTGCCTCGAGCACGAAACCGATGAGCATTGGAACGAGACAGAGACCGATGTTCTGAATCCAGAAGATAAGACAGTAAGCTGAACCGAGCACCTTCTCGTCGATGATCTTTGGAACAGAAGGCCAAAGAGCAGCTGGCACGAGAGAGAAACTTACTCCAAGTACTGCGATGAGTGCGATAGCGAGCCACTTCTCAGGCATTGCTGGCAATACGAATGCGAAGCAGAGGTGACAAGCCACCATGATGATAGCACCGGTGAAGAGCATTGTTGCTGCCTTACCGATACGATCGAGGAAGTAACCGAGGAATGGAGTAAGACACATAGCAAGGATTGGGAAGAAGCTGAACATCTGTGCTGCAGTCTCAACATCAACGTTAAGAGTCTCCTTGAGGAAGTCTGGTGCATAACGCTGGAATGGGAAGATTGCTGAATAGTAGAGTACACAGAGGAGAGCAACAATCCAGAACATCTTGCTTGAGAAGATCTTACCGAGGTCGCTGATTTTGAACTCCTCTTCGCCACCCTCGTCAGAGAGCTCGCCGAGAGTTGTGAGCTGGGCATCGAACTTCTTATCCATTACTGAGAATACGCAGAAGTTGATAAGACCGATGAGAAGAAGTACGGTGCAGAATGCAACAGGAGCAACAACACTGCCGTCCATCTGCTTTGAGATGATAGGAGCAATCCACATTACAGCAAACACGCCGAGACGAGCGATAGCCATCTCAAGACCCATAGCGAGCGCCATCTCTTTGCCCTTGAACCATTTTGCGATAGCCTTTGACACTGTTGTACCAGCCATCTCGCAACCACAACCGAAAATCATGAAGCCGAATGCAGCCATCTTTGCACTAGCTGGGAATGAAACCCACCATGATGACAACCAGCTGAACATTGCTGTTTCTGCAAACCAGTCAGAGATACCGATGTACTTGATTGTTGCACCGATAACCATCAGTGAAGCAGAGAGAATACCTGTGAAGCGTGTTCCCATCTTGTCGAGGATGATACCAGCAAGGATAAGGAAACCGAACACGTTAAGGATGTACTCTGAGGCAGCGTAGGTACCGAAGGCACCACTGTTCCATCCACGCTGTTCCTCGATAAGCGACTTCAATGGTGACATCACATCCACGAACATGTATGCGAAGAACATCATCGAAGCAATGAGAACGAGAGCTGTCCAGCGCAAAGCTGCAGAGTCGTTCATTTTTTTAGTCATTGAATTCATTGTCTTATAATATAATATTTGTCTGATTATCAATTCATTAATTACTTCAGCCACTTGTCAAGCCAGCCGAAGTATGTACGCTGCCAGAGAATACCGTTCTGTGGTTTCAATACCCAATGGTTCTCGTCAGGGAAGATAAGCAACTGTGCTGGGATTCCTCTCAACTTTGCTGCATTGAAAGCACCGAAGCCCTGGTTGGCGTTGATACGATAGTCCATCTCACCGTGGATGCAGAGGATTGGTGTGTCCCACTTGTCAACGAAACGATGAGGACTGTTCTCGTATGTGCGCTTTGCGTTCAGCGAGAGGTCCTTGTTCCAGTAAGCATCCTCATACTCCCAGTTTGAGAACCATGCCTCCTCGGTATCGGTGTACATTGACTCGAGGTTGAAAGCACCGTCATGGGCGATGAATGCCTTGAAACGCTTGTTGTGGTGACCAGCAAGGTAGTAAACGCTGAATCCGCCGAATGAAGCTCCTACACAACCAAGGCGGTCTTTGTCAACATAAGGGAGATTCTCACATGCATCATCGATAGCAGTGAGGTAGTCGTCCATAACCTGACCGGTCCAGTCGCCTGATACCTGCTCGTTCCACTTTGTTCCGAAACCAGGCAAGCCGTGGCGGTTTGGTGCAATGACGATGTATCCCTGAGAAGCCATAATCATAAAGTTCCAGCGATATGACCAGAACTGCGATACAGGGCTCTGAGGACCACCTTCACAGAACAGAAGTGTTGGGTATTTCCTGTTAGGATCGAAATGAGGTGGCAGGATAGCCCAATAGAGCATATCTTCTCCGTTTGTGGTCTTCACCCAATGTTCCTCGCATGTGCCGAGGGCAAGTTGGTCGGTGATATGCTTGTTCTCATTGGTAATCTGCTCAATCTTTGCCTTTGACATGTCCTTGCCTGGAGTAACCAAGTAGAGATCGGCCGAATGGAAATAGTCGTGACGCTCAGCAAGAATCTGCTTCTTTTTTCCAACCATCTGCAACGAACCGAAGTCAGCACAGCAGTCTGTTACCTGCTTCAGCTCACCCTTCTTGGTAATAGCGTAGATATTCTCGACAGCATGCCAGACACCAATGAAATAGAACTTCACATCCTTTGTGTCAGCCCATACGAAATCATCTACATTCGAGTCGAATGCCTCAGAGACATATTCTTTCTTGCCAGTAGCGAAAGTATAAACGCAGAGTCTGTTGCGGTCACTTTCATATCCGCAGCGCTCCATTGAAAGCCAAGCAATCTGACTGCCATCAGGCGAG
>JAUNIK010000446.1 GCA_030523505.1 Prevotellaceae bacterium
GTAGTCGAAGGTACGGTTCTGGGTGAGGAACAGAGGGAGATGAGTCAGCAAGGGGTGAGTACCTTCCTTGATGATGTTGGCCAGCTCATTGTCGGTAACGGTGAGTCCCAGTGCGCTGCACTCCTTCTCCAGAAGGTTCTTCTGCACGAAGCGCTGGTATACCTGCTCACGGATCTGAGCATCCTCCTCACTAGTGAAATTGTAGTCGAGAGGCTTCTGCTGCACGATGCGCAAGATGTTCTTGAACTCTTCTACCTGACTGTCGAATGACTGACGATCCAGCTCTTCGCCGTTCAGTTTAGCTACGGTGGTCTCCTGCTCTCTGGGACCACGTGAGCAAGTCACGAAACCGGTGACAATAAATGCCACCATACCCAGACCGATGGCCAGCTGGGCAACCAAATTGGTTCTGATTTTCTGTAATAATGCCATTTTGTTTTATTGTTTGTTTTGTTTTTTTTGTTCGATTTCCAAGTCCTGTTTGTGCGTACTGGCACGACAGGAAAGGGCGCACTTCTGCCCTTGATGCCATAAAATAGCGTACAAAGTTACTAAAAAACTTTCACTTCGCGCATATATAATAGGAAAAAGTTTGTTGCAGAATAGGCAATAAAGGGCTAAAAGTCCTACTTTCTGGATTTTGGCACCACTATTCGCAACATTTCAGGCGTACCAATTCGAGTTTTGTGGATGTCTTCTTGATAATCTTGAATTCCCAATGTCCGAACTTGACCACTTCGTTGACTTTGGGGAAACTCTGGTATTCGTGCAGGATAAGTCCGCCCACGGTGAGGTATTGGTCGCTCTCAGGGAGGTCGAGGTCAAACATGCTATTGACCTTCTCTATTTCCAGTCTGGCAGATAGCATGTATTCGCCATCTCCGAGATCGGTAGCTACGTAATTGTTGCTGTCGTGCTCGTCCTCAATTTCTCCGAAGATCTCCTCTACGAGGTCTTCCAAGGTGACGATGCCACTCGTGCCGCCAAACTCATCCACGACCACAGCCAGGGAGCGCTTCTGCTGCATGAAAATCTTCATCAGTTTCTGAGCCGTCATGGTCTCCGGTACAAAAGGTACTTCGCGGATGCTCTTGGACCAAGGTTCGCCTTGCTTCAAGCGAAACATCTCAGAAGAGTGCACGTAGCCCAGAATCTCGTCGATGTCCTCTTTGTAAACAATTATCTTTGAATGGCCGGATTCCACAAAGCGATTCTTTAGTTCTTCCAAGGTGGTGTCTGTATCCACGGCGTCCAGTTCGGTACGTGGAACAATGCAGTCTCTAACCTTCACATTACTAAAGTCAAGTGCATTTTGGAAGATTTTCACCTCATCGTTGATTTCATCCTCATTGTTGACGTCGTCGATGTTGCTTTGGATAAGGTAGTCCAAGTCAACTTTTGTAAAGGAAGTGTCATTGTCGGTACGTTTCACCTTCATGCCAAAGCACCTTAGGAGAAGCTTGCTGATGCCGCTGGAGAATTTGCTGACAGGGTAGAGGATGATGTAGAAGAGCATGGTGGGGATGGCGAAGAAACGCATCACCCCATTGGGATTGATCTTAAATAGAGTCTTGGGGAGAAACTCGCCGGTGACGAGTACCACTAGGGTACTGATGAGTGTCTCAAGGATGAGTTGAAGTTCCTCATAGCCTTGCTCCCTCAAAGCGCCCAAAAACCATATGTCCAAAAGCCTGGCCATCAGGATACCATAGATGACGAGGGCGATGTTGTTGCCCACCAATAGGGTGGAGATGAAGTTGTTGGGATGATCGAAGAATACCGAGAGAATGCGTGTGCTGATGCCCTTGTTGGCCTCCTTGTCCATCTCAAAGCGCAGTTTGCTGCTGGAAACGAAGGCGATCTCCATACCTGAGAAATAGGCGGAGAAGACGATGACGACGAGCGTACTTATGATGAGGTGAGTCGTTTCCATGAGCTTAGTTTTCTGTATCGCTATCCTCGTCCTGCGGTTCGCTCTCCATATCCTTGGATGGTAGTGCGCCTTCAGAGTTGGTGACAAAATAGTCCGTCATAGCCTCGTTGGAGCGGAAGTCCGTGCCGTGAAGTTCGCGGTCGGTCATATAGATATCCATAGGCATGTGGTTCCACATGTTGTGCTCATCCAGAACAGTTCTTCGGTGACGAACAAGGTGCCCTGGATATTCTTCACGACCACTCGGCCTCGCAGTTCCCAGGTCGACTGCTGGTGCAGGTAGGCGGTGTCGGCTTGTACATAGAGGTCGGTGTGCATGTTCTCGTCGTAGCGCTCCATGAAGAAACCTTTCTTGAAGGCCCAAGTGGTAGCAGGTTTGGTGTCAAAGATGTGCCATTCCTCAGCCACCAGTTTGTAGCGTATCACTCCGGAGTCGGAGATGAGAGTGCTGATGCCGTGTGCATTCATGAAAGGCAGCGAGTCGCTGTCGCTTACAGCCTCGGCCACATGCTCCTTCTCTCCTTCGCAAGAGGCGAGGAGAAACAAGAACGTGGCAAGGGATGCTAGTAAGAGTCTGCCTTTCATCGTGATGACTCGGTGTGTAAATGAGGTCCTGAATGTTTGCTGAGAAGAAGAGGATTGGAAGAAGAATTCCTCTGGGTTATTCAATCTGCCACTTCTGGAACCAGCGCTCGTTGAAGGTGACACCGAGG
>JAUNIK010000014.1:0-5332 GCA_030523505.1 Prevotellaceae bacterium
GGGAAACCGAGGATCTGCACTATGAACGCCATCGCAAGACGCGTACATGGGGAGCAGAGGTGTTCCCTGGAGCCAGCATACCAAACGCCATGGTACAGCTGTCGCCTGTGACACAATACGGTAGTGGTGCTGGATATCAATATGAGGACAAGACTATCTGTGGTTTTGCTCACACCAACAAAGGACACTGGAACCTTCTGCATGTTCCTTTCATGCCAGTCGCTGGTCGCCGCATCAACATCGACAACTTCGCCTCGCACTTCTCTCACGACCGAGAGGAGGCTCACCCGGGCTTTTACTATGTGAACCTCACTGACTATGACATCGATGTAGAACTGACCAGTACCCTGCGTTGCGCTTACCATCGCTACACCTTCAACCGCAGAGGAGAGAAGCGCGTCATCGCCGACCTGGCACACGCAAATAACACTCCTTCGGAATGGAAGATAGAGAAAACCAGCGACAGATCGTTCACTGGTTTTCAGAGGGTTGGTGGAGAGAAGATGTACTTCTATGCAGAGACCAACGCCAACATCCATGACATAGCACAGATGCAGGGGCGCAAAGCCATCGCATCGGTCATCGATTTCGAACCGACTGACGGTAATGTCATAGAGATGAAGGTAGGCTTCTCTTTTGTGAGCATAGAAGGAGCGAAGGCCAACTTCAAAGCCGAGATAGAGGGAAAGGATTTCACCACCGTTCGCCAAGAGGCTGATGTCAAGTGGGAACAGATGCTCTCAATGATAAAGGTGGAGGGTAACACCGAGAGAATGAAGGGCATCTTCTACTCTTGTCTCTACCGCTCACTGCTCTGGCCTGTTCTGCGCAGTGATGTGAACTGCGATTACACCGATGTTCGCGGCAATGTGTGCAACGAGGGATTCCACTACTACACCGACCCATCGTTCTGGGACGACCATCGCAACAAACTCGTTCTTCTGGAATTGCTCCAGCCTGAGGTGACGGTGGATATCATCAAGTCGTGTATCGATCGCGGAGAGAAGCGTGGCGGTTATATGCCTACATTCTTCCATGGCGACCACGCCTCCACATTTGTCTCTGGTTCATGGCTTCGCGGCCTGCAGAACTTCGACTTGAACAGAGCATACAAACTGCTGCTAAAGAACGCCACAGTGCCTGGTCGTGGCGGGCGTCCGTATCTTGATGAATATCTGAAGCAGGGATGGATTTCCGAGAAGGACACCACCAATGTGCCTTACTACAACGAGTACAAGGGCGCTGTGACCAAGACGCTGGAATATTCTTACGACGACTATGCTACAGCCCTCGTGGCTCGCATCCTCGGCGACAAGGCAAACGAGAAGATGCTCCTCGAGCACTCTAAATACTATAAGAATGTATTCGATGAGAAGACAGGATTCTATCGTGGCAAGATTGCTTCGGGCGAATGGATTGAGGATTTCGACCCTTACTATCCTTATTTCCAGTATATGTACCGCGAGTCTAATGCATGGAACAACCTGTTCTATGCTCCTCACGACATCAAGGGAATGATGGGACTCTACAAAAACGACAAGCGAAAGGTGGAGGGAATGCTCGACAAGATGTTCGCCGAACCATGGCGCGGCTATGAGGTGGAGAACCTCACCGGATTCATCGGTAACTACTGCCACGGCAACCAGCCTGGTCACTCTATTCCTTATGTATATTATTTCTGCGACAAGCAGGAGAAGAGTCAGGCGGTGCTCGACTCACTGATGTACAACTACTACGACATGGGGCGCGACCATCTGGCCCTTGCTGGTATGGATGACGCTGGCGAGATGTCATCGTGGTTTGTGTTCAACGCCATCGGCATGTACACCTACTCGCCTGCCGATCCAGAGTATCTCGTCACTGTACCGATCTTCGACAAGGTGACATTCAACAGTCCTGCACGCAAGTTCACCATCGAGCATCACGGCAAAGGTCGTAAGATTACATCAATCACATCGGGCGGAAAGAAACTCAGTGGATATTTCCTCAACGACAAAGCACTGCGTGAAGGTCGTAATTTAGTGATAACAACAAAATAAAAATAACAACTAATGAAATCAATTATCAAAGCAATGGCATTATCAGCAATGTTGGCAGGCTGTGCGTCGGGCAACGACACACAGGACACCTTTGAATACAACAACGAGCGTTTTGCAGATTTGCAGATGCTCCGCTACAAAGTTGAGGGTTTTGAAGACCTCACCCTCAAGCAGAAAACATTTATCTATCATCTCCAGGAGGCTGCTCTCTGGGGCCGCGACATCCTTTGGGATCAGAACGGCAAGTACAACCTCCGTATCCGTTTCGCACTTGAGAAGATGTACCAGTCGGAGGCTATCGACCATAACTCCGACGACTTCAAGGCTATGGAGGTATATCTGAAGCGCACCTGGTTCAGCAACGGAATTCACCACCACTATGGTTGCGAGAAGTTTGTTCCGGAGTTCTCACAGGAGTGGTTCGGCGAGGCTTGGGAGAAGGCCGGACTCAACGACACCGACATCAACAAGGATGAGATTATGAAAGTAATCTTCGACCCTTCATACATGGCAAAGCGTGTGAACCTCGCTGATGGCGAAGACCTCGTTCTCACATCTGCCTCCAACTACTATGAGGGTGTCAACCAGGCTGAAGCAGAGGAATTCTACGAGGCAGAGAAGGAGAAGGGCGATCAAGCTCACCCAGTGATGCACGGTATGAACTCACGACTGGTGAAGACTGCCGACGGAAAGATTGCAGAGAAGCGATGGACAACAACAGGACTCTACCGTCAGGCACTCACTAAGATTGTAGAGAATCTGAAACTGGCTCGTCCGTTCGCAGAAGACGAGGCACAGCAGGCAGTCATCGACAAGCTCATCTCTTTCTATGAGACTGGCGATCTGAAGACCTTCGATGAGTATAGCATCGCGTGGGTTGAGAACACCGAACCATTAGTTGACTTTGTCAATGGTTTCATAGAGTGCTACGGTGACCCTCTCGGATTAAAGAGCTCATGGGAGAGCATCGTCAACTTCAAGGATATCGAAGCTACAAAGCGCACACAGATTATCTGTGCCAACGCGCAATGGTTTGAGGATAACAACCCTGTTGACCCACAGTTCAAGAAGGAAAAGGTGAAGGGCGTGACTGCAAAGGTTATCAATGCTGCAATCCTCGCAGGCGACCTCTACCCTTCAACAGCCATCGGCATCAACCTGCCTAACAGCGACTGGGTTCGCGCAGAGCACGGTAGTAAGTCAGTAACCATCGGCAATCTGACCGATGCTTACAACAAAGCAGCAAAGGGCAGTGGCATGATGCAGGAGTTTGCCTACGGCAAGGAAGAGATTGAACTGATGGAGAAATATGCCGACTATACCGACGACCTCCATACCGACCTTCACGAGTGTCTCGGTCATGGTAGTGGTAAACTTCTCCCTGGTGTCAGCACCGATAGTCTCCGTGCCTACGGTAGCACCATCGAAGAGGCTCGCGCCGACCTTTTTGCACTTTATTATCTCGCAGATCCAAAACTCGTTGAATTGGGATTGCTTCCTAACAAAGAGGCATACAAGGCAAGCTATATCGCACAGATGCAGAACGGTCTCATCACCCAGTTGGTACGAATCAAACTCGGTGACAACATCGAGGAGGCTCACATGCGCAACCGTGCCCTCATCGCTCGCTGGGCTTATGAGCACGGCAAGGCTGACAATGTGATGGAACTTGTAAAGCGTGACGGCAAGACATTCGTGAAGATCAATGACTACGAGAAGTTGCGCGGACTGTTTGCACAGTTGCTTGCAGAGATTCAGCGTGTCAAGAGCACCGGTGATTTCAAGGGAGCTCAGGCTCTCGTTGAGAACTACGGTGTGAAGATCGACCGCGAATTGCACAAGGAAGTCCTCGACCGCTATGCGAAACTCAACATCGCTCCTTACAAGGGCTTCATCAACCCTGTCTTCACAGCAGTGAAGGATGCCGACGGTAATATCACCGATGTCACCATCGACTATACCGAAGGCTATGCAGAGCAGATGCTCCGTTACAGTCGCGACTACGGTTGCCTTCCACTAGTGAACGAATAATTCACCATCCATATCGCTAAAAACAATCGCCCAACCAATAATGGCTGGGCGTTTGTTTTCGTATTCGTATTCGTTTTCGTTTGCTCCCCCCCCCTTAGGGGACGGGAGTTAGAACATCAGTTCGGCTTTGCGGAGCTCAAGGTCACGTTCTGTTGCGAGCAGAGCTTCGTAGAAGTCGTGAGAATACTGCAACTCATCATAATAAGTGAGGAGGGTTATCTGACCTTTCTCGACACTCTTATCAAGAAGTGGACTGACATCGCAACCACTGATGTGCTTTGCATAATGATGGTATGACTCCTGTAATTGCAGGGCCTCATTATACACACCACGAAGTTGTGTGGCGAGTTGCAAACGAGCATCACGCTCACGACTCTCGGCTGCAGCTACATGGGCTTTCGCTGCCTTTACCTTTTTTCCTGCACTCCATAATGGGAGCGACATGCCGAGGGTTATGCCATGATAGTTCTCGTCGCGTTCAATCTCCGCCATATAGCCTAACGACAGGCGTGGCAACTGACTGCCTTTTGCCACTTTCAATGCCGACTGCTGTGCCTGCAATTCTCCAACGGCGAGTTGCATGTCGGGGTGACGGTCGAGATTTTCCTTTAACCACTGATCGAAATCTGTTGACAACGGTGTATGGGTAAAAGTACTATCACTGATAACAACCGGTTCTCCACCATTCATATACTGCAGTTCGGCGAGGAGGTTATCGCGCATAGCAAGAAATTCGCGACATTCCGAGGCAAAAGTGATTACAGCCTGATGAGTTTTACGGAGTTCAATCTCTGTTGCCTCACCCTGCTCATAGAGTTTCTCGTACGAGTTCGCAATAGCCGTGGTCTTCTCTTCATCCTCTTCAAGATGAAGGATGAGGGCATTGCAATACACCACCTCAATGCATAGTTTACGGGCTTTGAGGAGGAGTTGCTGGCGCTCGGAGAGATAACGCAAATCGGCAACACGCTGCTGTTCCTTTATAAACTTCGAACGCTGCGAATAGACCGTAGGGAAGTCAAACGACTGACTGATACTGAAATCCTTGCGGTTGCCACGACCGTCGCTTCCGAAGAGATAGCCGAAACCAATCTCCGGGTCATCCAGGGTGTTGTCAAGACGGCTGTCGGCTTTTGCCGCCTCCACTTCCTGACGGGATGCATCGAGTGAAAGACTATGCTGCTCGATGCTATTGAGGATAGCACTGAAATCCTGAGAAAAAGCTGTTGTGGCACAACTGAAAGACAATACTATTGCTAACG
>JAUNIK010000014.1:5342-16465 GCA_030523505.1 Prevotellaceae bacterium
CTCTTAACTTTTAACTCTTCTCTCTTCACTCTTAACTTATAAATGACCGGCATGACATAGAGATTGAGAAGGGTTGAGGTTATCAATCCTCCAAGAACAACGACAGCCATTGGCGATTGTATCTCATTACCAGCCATGTCGCCGTTGAGGATTAGTGGTATAAGAGCCAGGGCTGAGGTGAGAGCCGTCATAAGGATAGGATTCAAGCGATCAACAGAACCATCGATGATGCTTCCCGAATGTTGGTAGCGCGACACAAGGAGGATGCTGTTACGCGTAGCGATACCGAAGAGGGTTATAAAGCCGATGATGCTCGGGATACTCAACACCCATGACGAAAGTGCTATGCCGAGGACTCCGCCGATCATTGCCAACGGCAAACCAAGCATGACGATACCAGCGAGGGAGAACGAGCGGAATTCGGCGAAGAGCAATAAGTATATGATGATGAGAGCTATAATCGTCGCAATGACAAGTGTACGCGTGGCAGAGCGGGCACTCTCGAACTGTCCACCATACTCAATACGATAACCCTCAGGGAGCTGCACCTGTGTGTCGATGGTTTTCTGTATCTCCTCAACCACGCTACCCACATCACGTCCACTGACATTCGCTGCGATGACCAGTTTGCGCTGCACATTCTCACGCTGGATATTATTCGGTCCTCCAGTGGAAACGATGTCGCATACCTCCTCAAGCGCCACCTTCTTTCCACCCGGAATATCGATGAGCGCTTTCTTCACTCCCTCGATACTTCCTGTGTACTGTGGTGAGAGACGGAGTACAAGGTCGTAGGCACGCTGTCCTTCATAGATATCGCCCAGTTTAGCACCGCTATATCCGAGGGAGAGAATCTCATTGAACTCCTCCATTGATATTCCATAACGAGCCAACGCTGCACGACGAGGACGAAGATGTATCTGTGGTGTCTCGGTCTGTTGATCGACATTGACATCCACCAATCCCTCGATGCCAGATATTGCTTGCTTGATACGACAGCCCGCAGTGTACATCTCGCTGAGGTCATTGCCAAAGAGTTTCATAGCAATGCTCGCGCGCGTACCACTTATCATATGATCAATACGATGGCCTATCGGTTGACCAACGATGAAAGTCACTCCAGGTACTTTTGCCATCTGACGGCGCACATCGTTGGTGATATCTTCGGCCGAGCGATGAGAGGCATCGAATGTGACATCAATCTCACATGAGTTAGTTGTCTGGGAATGTTCATCCAGTTCACCGCGACCTGTTCTTCGACTGGTCTTAACAACCTCTGGCACCTCAAGGATTTTCTCTTCGAGCATCCTACCGGCATTATTGCTCTCATCGAGCGACACGCCCGGCTTGCACACAGCCGCCACTGTCAAAGCCCCTTCATTGAAAGCAGGCAGGAAACTGCTTCCGAATGTAAACATAGTGATTAGAGCCACGACGAACGCCACACCTGTAGTGACAAGTATGAGACGAGGGTGCGCCAAAGTCCAACCGAGTGAGTGGCGATAGGCGTTGCGCATACGAAGCACGAAACCACGCTCTGATTCATTGCGGTCCAAGTATTTGTCAGAGGTGAGTATCTGTCGGCAGAACAGTGGAGTCACCGTCATTGCCACGATGAGCGACATGGCAAGGGCTATGATATATGTGATGCCTAATGGTTTAAGCATTCTGCCCTCCATTCCACTGAGGAAGAACATCGGTGTAAATGCTACAATGACGATGAAGGTGGCATTGAGGATTGATGAGCGTATTTCCTTGGATGCATCGAACACCACCTGAACAACATTCTTACGTTCAGCCTCAGGCAAAGCGTGATTCTGCTTCAGGCGTTTATATACATTCTCCACATCAATGATGGCATCATCGACCAGCGAACCGATGGCAATGCACATACCACCTAAAGTCATTGTGTTGATATCCATTCCCAACAGCCAAAGCACAATAAGGGTGCAGAGCAATGACAGAGGTATTGCAACAACGGAGATGACGGTTGTGCGGAACGAGCCGAGGAAAAGGAACAGGATGATGATACAAAGTACTGCACCCTCGACAAGCGCACGCCCTACATTGTTGACCGATGATTCGATGAAGTCAGCCTGGCGGAACACACGTGTATCCATAACCACATCTGCCGGCAACGACTTACGCACCTCGTTGAGGTTTTCCTCAATACGGCGTGTCACCTCAAGGGTATTTATGTTTGGTTGCTTCGATACAGAAAGGATGATCGCCTGCTTTGCATTCATTGATGCCATGCCCATCTTCACGGCTGGAGCGATGACCACATCAGCCACATCGCCCACGGTGATACCATCACGCAGAGGGGTGATAGCCATCTCTTGGATGTCGTTGGTGCGTCCCATACCACGCAGGGCGTACTCGTTGCCATAGTCACGAATAACTCCACCATCAGTATTCTGGCTCATAGTACGCACCGCTTGTGCCAGTTCATCCATGGTAATACCATAGGAAGCCATTCTCTGTGGATCGGCAAGCACCTGATACTGTTTATAATCACCACCGATAATTGTCACCTGACTGACACCACCTGTGGAAAGAATTGCTGGTTTGATAACCCAGTCGGCGATGCTTCTGAGGTCCATCATCGTGGTTTTACTTGTTGTAACAGAGACAGTATCATTGAGTTGCAGACCGACGAAGAGAATCTCACCCATGACACTCGACTGTGGTGCCAACTGCGGAGAGATATTCTCCGGCAATTGGTCTGTGATAGTGACAAGTTTCTCGCTGACTATCTGTCGAGCACGGAACACATCCATCCCCCAGTCAAATTCTACCCACACATACGAAGCACCATAGAACGAGCCCGAACGCACACGACGTACATTGCTGGCACCATTGACAGCGGTTTCGATAGGGAATGTCACTAGGCGTTCAGTCTCTTCGGCCGACATTCCATCACAGTCGGTGAGTACGACAACGGTAGGAGCCGTAAGATCCGGGAACACATCGATATCGAGTCGGTCAGCGGTATATACACCACCCAGCACTGCCAGTACTACGCCAACAATGATAAACACCCGATGGTGAAGAGAAAAGGATATTATCTTATCTATCATGAAGGAAGAATTCAATATTTCAACTAATGATTATGTCCAGCATGTGGGTCGAGTCCACCGGCTGCCTGTTGGAGTTTCAGAGACACAGCACCCTTGCCAACCACACGCTCTCCCTCGGCAACACCAGAAACAACCTCGGTGAGGATGCCATCGGTGACACCAATCTTTACCTGGCGTTTTTCGAATAGTTCAGGGGTGAGTTGCACATACACAGAATAGTTGCCCATATCCTCCATAACGCCCTCGGCTGGCACACATAGTTTCATATCCTGTGTTTGGGTGTGGATATAGGTTTCAACGAAGGTACCAGGAAGAAGGTCGAGGACATTGTTTATCTCGAAAGTAACAGGGATGAGCGGTGATGCCACATCTACCTGACGGCCATAAGAGAGCATACGACCGGAGAGGTCTGCGAGGGTGTATGAACCGTTCTTAGTTATAATATTCGCCCCCGACACACTCTTGAGATCGGCATAGTAACTGGCAGGAACTTCTGCCTTCAACTGAAGAGTACGGCTCTGGGTGATTACCGCTATCGCCTCACCAGCCTGCACGAACTGTCCGTTCTTCACCAACAACTGCTTCAGATATCCAGCACGCGGTGCTGTAACGGTCTGTTTGCCCTGGGCAAAGCCCTTTTGCATTGCCTTATAAGCTGCCTCAGCACTCTCATAGGCAGCCTTGGCTGATGCGAGATCACTCTCCAGTGCAAGTTTGTCTTCACGAAGAGACTTTACACGCTCGTATTCAGCCTTGGCACGGTTAAGTTCAACCAATGCCTGTTGTTGCTGGACGGCAAGATTATTGTTGGCGGTGGAAGAGGCATCGATAACACATATTGCTTTGCCAGCCGTCACTGCCGAACCTTCGGTGAGAGCGCCACCTGTGAGGGTCACCAATCCATCGGCCTTAGCTACGACCTGAGTCTCGTCACCCTGTGATGGCTGTACCTGTGCAACAGTATGGATTACATTTCCGAGAGGAGCCTTCACTACTTCTGCAATGGAGAAGTCGATGCCCCAGCTCATCTCTTTTGGAAAAACAACGGTGTTGGCACCCTTAATCTCACGCTCTTCGGCATCTTCATGAGCCTCATGCTCGTCGCCGAAGACTTTCAACCCATCGATAGAGAATAGAGCTGTGTGGGGTGTGGAGTGTGGAGTGTTGAGTGAAAAGACTATCTTTGCTTCACCTGCCACATTTGGTGTAAGATGAAGATGGAATATTCCTGGACGCTCTGGTTTCACGCTCTCAGCAGAAATCTTTTTCCCGCCTACTACCATCTCGGCACTCAACTCACCCTCTGTGAGAGGTTTATAGTCGGAGAGACGGGTAAGATGACACAGAATTTCTGCCTCCTCACCTACTGACAGCGGAGACATCTCGACAAAGAGCTCATAGTCGGAAGAATAGGAGGTTAGGAGCAGTTCGGCATGCTCATGATCATGACTATGCTCGTCGTGGTGGTGACAAGCAGAAAGAGCCAAAGCCCCGAGGGCCAGGACAAATATATTTCGAAGTATTCTCATAGTTGCAGTTGATGATATCTGCAAAATTACAAAATATCAACTGCAACCTGGTTGCAAAGGCAGAATATTCTTGATTTAACAGTAATTATGCTCTGTTGTCGATAGCATATTTTAGTTGGGCGAAGGCCTTGGCAAGGATTGAACGAGGTTCGCCGACATTAAGACGCATAAAGCCACATCCCTGGCGACCGAAGATACTTCCATCGTTGAGTGCCAGTCCTGCTTCTATGAAAAGAGCCACGAGTTGCTTCTGATCAATCTCACCGTCAGGAGTCACAAACTGGAGTTTATGGCACAGTTCCCGGCAGTCGAGCCATACAAGGAACGAAGCCTGAGGACGAACAGGATATATTTCTGGTATATTCGCCTTGCAGTAGTCTTCTACAAAGAGTACATTTCCCTCAACATAACGTAACATCTGCTGACGCCACTCTTCACCGTGTTCAAAAGCAGCCATAGTGGCGATAGGAGCAAACAAATGAGGAGCTGCCATCTCACTTGCCTCCAACCAACCGAAGAAACGATGGCGGAGGGCATCATTAGGCACCACAGCCCACGAACTGACGATGCCCGCGATGTTGAAAGTCTTTGAAGGTGCAGAGAAAGTGATGCTATTCTGTTCTGCCTCTTCTGACACAGAGGCAAACGGGATATGCTTATGACCGAAGATTGCCATATCGCAGTGGATCTCATCCGACACAACAAGAACATTATGACTCTTTGCCCAATGTGCGAGACTGACGAGGGTATCGCGATCCCAACAGATTCCCACAGGATTATGAGGATTTGAAAGTATGAGCACCTTGCAACGTTCATCATAATGCTGGTCTAATGCCACGAAATCGATGGAATAATCTTCAGTAAGTGGCACTTGCACTACCTCACGCTTATTCCCCTCAGGCACAAGACGGAACGGATGGTATACTGGCGAAAGAATCATCACCTTATCGCCTGGTTGGGTGAACACATTCACCACGAAACCGATGCCCTTGACGATGCCAGGGATATAGGTGAGCCACTCCTCGCGCATGAGCCACTGATGGTGATCGGCAACCCATTTGATGATACACTTCCAATAATCTTTTGGCACTGCCGTGTAACCGAAGAGTGAATGGTCAAGACGCTTGCGGAGAGCTTCGGTGATGAACTGTGGCGTTTCAAATTCCATATCGGCAACCCACAAAGGAATGAGGTCGCTCTTGCCGAACTCTTTTTCCAAAGCGACATGTTTGATGTCGTTGGAACCGGTGCGATCTACTATCTTGTCAAAATCAAAGAGCATACTGTAAAGGAATTAGGAATTACTGATTTGGTGAGAGATACTTGTCGCCGGTTTCGTTGACGATAACTCGCCTATACTGCTCAGGATAGCCCTCACGGAGTGGAGGCATGCAGAGACCATCGTCGTTAATGAGGAACTTACCGTCTTTCTCCTGTTTTACTGCCAAGTCGGTATTCTTCACGACAAGGAATTCGCCCAGTTCCTTCCAACGTGCGAGCATCTCTAGTCCACAGTTCTCACCATATCGGGTAAGGAACTCGCGGGCTCCCATATTGCCTCTCTGTGTCGGTTCGAAGAGTCCTTCAACTGGTTCGCCCTTAAGCAAGGCAAGGGCGTTTTTCTCTACGTCTTCCTGGGCATTGCAGTATTTATCCTGCAACTCCTCACGGACACGCACCAAGTCTGGATTCATTCGTGAATAGAGGTTATAAACCATATTGCTCACCCAGTTGCAAACCCAGAAGGCTGAATTCCACGAGAAGTTCACATCACTGGCATCACCAGAGTTGTAGCACCTCGGAATGCGTGTAGCAGAACAATACACCGGAGTATAACAAACCATCGCTGCATCATCGTTGCCAAACCAGAGTACTCCGCCAATGGCGTTAGGCAACCACGAACGCATCTGGCATACGAGAGTCTCTGCGCTCTGCTGGGTTGCGATAGGACGCTCATGGTAATAGGTCTTGCCATCAACATCCCACTCCTGTGGACGAGGACGGTAAGGTGACTGCCAAGCACCACCAGTGCAATCGACATTCATATCGAATGGCGTACCCTCATAATGGTCGCGCATTCCATTCATACAGTCACGGAGCGAGAGCTTATGCTTTGGACGGAAATAGAGAGGCATCATCTCGGCTGTTCCCACATGCTTGCCGTCAGCCCAGTCGAGATAGCGGTCCATACCATCGACATGCTTATTGAAGAACGACCACACGCGAGCCTCACAGGCACGCTGCATGTGGAAATTAGTAGGGGAATAAGCATCCGAGAAACTGAAATCGGCATCCTTGCCTGAGAAATAGCCCATCTCACGGGCAAACGAAATCACATCCTTCGAGAAAAGCACATTCTTCTTGTCTTTCTGGTCGAACTGATGGATGCGGCTCTGGTTTGCATGGGCACAGATACAATCATCAGGAATTCTGATGGCTACCCATACAGCACCTTTGCGACCTGCTCCCTTGCCAATCATCTCCATAATCCATATCTCGTTAGGATCGGCAATAGAGAATGTCTCGCCACTCGACGCATAACCGTATTCAGCCACGAGGTCGGTCATCACCTTTATGGCCTCACGGGCTGTCTTGGCACGCTGCAATGCAAGTGTCATTAGCGAGACGTAATCGATGGTGCCTTCGGGATTTACTAATTCCTCTCGCCCACCCCATGTGGTCTCAGTCACGGTCAACTGATATTCGTTGATCTGACCAATGACGGAATATGTTTCGGCCACCTCGGGTATTGCACCGCGATAGTGGTTATGGTCGGTATCCACGATATGTCGCACCTCACCGGCCTCATGGTGCGCTGCTGGCCATGTACGGAGAATGCCATACATGCCATACGAGTCCATATTATAAGTAACGAAAGTACTTCCATCGACTGAGGCATCTTTGCCCACAAGGAAATTAGTACAAGCCCTGCCTTCGCCGATACCGAGGAAGGCAAGAATGACTATTAACAGATTGATTTTCTTCATAAAGCGTATTGTAATAAATCAGGTTTCAAAAGGGAAGTGTTACCAGCTACCGCCGCCTCCACCTCCGCCACCTCCTCCGGCGAAGCCTCCACCACCGAAACTGCCGTGAGAAGCCGTCTGGGTGGAATGCTGTGCCACAGTTATAGCATTGCTTGAAGCAGAAGCAAGACTGTGGGTGAGGTGCGACAGGTTCATTGCGTTATGATAGCCTACACTGGTGGTGTACCAGTCAGGTTGCTGAACGGTAATATCCTTGAACTGGTCTGCCCATTTGTCGGAAAGACCAAATACCAATGCGAACGGCAACACCTTATAGAAATATTCCGGATCGTCAGACTGCAGCGACTCAAGGCGGTCTTTCTCTGCTGTCTTTATAAACTCACGGAAGCCTAACAGGCGGCCCATCATATCGGCACGATAATCGGTATCGATGATAAGGCGGCCCGACAGTTCACCTGCTATGAAACAAAGACCGAAGAGCAGTGCGACGATTTCCTTTGAGAGGAAGTTTCCGTAGTCGCTGATTTCATTTATCCACACAAAGTACACTCCCACCACGAGTGCCAGACGGATGACACATCCGAAATAGATGCTCGCACGACTGGTGATCAGCTCGCGCGACTTTATTATCAGTCGCCACATAACGCCGAAGAAGAACGGGATGGCCCAGATGACGGTCGATGCGAAAAACATTGTGCTGTTGTAGCGTGTTGTCGGAGTAGAGAACCAGAAGGTGAGCACCGACGAGCACATCAGGAGGAAGAGCAGGATGAGTCCCCAGTGGTGTCTCACCAGCTTCTGTTCACCAGTGAAGACGCGTGCGAGGTGCATCTTTGACTTTTGCACCTGAGTACCGAGGTCTTTCAGTTTGTCAAGGCGCACCGTGTCATCCCTGTGAAACAGCATCTTCATTGTGCTCTTCTGATAGTCTGGTGCATCATCGGGAAGGTCCCTGAGGCGTGTCACCTCGAGAACATTCTTCTTCACCTCGTTGATGGCGATATATCCCTTGCTTGCAAACCATGGGATGAGCGAGGCAATGTCAATATCATCTGCACTGTCGTCGATGATGGTGCCCACCTCTGCCGAACTGATTCCCTCCGGAGGATAGAACTCGATGGTCTTCACCACCTGTGGGTGCCTTGTGGTCAGTTCGATGACTATCAGCAACAGAGCCAGGGCAATAGTTATTGCAAGGAACATATAGCAACGGTCGGAGGTTATTGTCTCTACTCCTTCGTAATAACCTTCCGGGAGTGTTGCGGCAAGGGTGACAGCCATATTCTCTGGAATACTGTCGAGCGATGCCGATATGGCATTAGCGGTAATCGTTGGATTCACATTGAGTGACCTTCCATCGGTTCCCCAACCGCCACTGTAGATATACAGATTGTCGGCAATGGTTGCTGGCAATGGTTTTTCAAACTCCATGTCAAACTCAAAATGTTCTATAGGAGCATTCATATCAGCACCGAGAACGGAATGGAGAAGATAGTCGCGATGAGGAATACGGTCGTCGGCATACTCGTAAGTATAGTGCAGGACATAGGTCTTCTCACCAAGAACAGTAAAGTCTGGACTGCCAATCTTGATGACTATGCTACCCGACTCTTCGTAAGCCTCGTAAGGAAATCCCTCAACACTGACGCGACTCACCTTATTATAATATTGCATCTCCTGCTTCTGTTCCTCCTGTCCGTCGGCAGCAACATTACGGACTACACTGAACTCGCAAGGGATAGTGCGGTATATACCGTGACGGGACTGCTGGAACACTACCGTCATCGTCTCAGTGACATCGACAGCATTGTTCCTGTGAACAAAAGCATCTACCTTATAGTTGCTATAATAGAAGCCACCACTATTCGCATTGGCCGTGAGGCTGACTATAAGGAGAACAAGCAAAAAATAAATCCTTCTCATCTGAGTGAATTATGATATTAATTCGTGAAAGAATTGCTCACTTTATCAGAACACCTGTGGGGCTTCTCTCTCCGCCTTGCCTGCCGCAAACATCGGAGCAGGACGGAAGCCGAGAATCTTTGCCATGATGTTCATCGGAAACAACTGACACTGGTTGTTGTATTCCCTAACACTGCCATTATAATAACGTCGAGCGAAGGCGATATCGTCTTCAATCTTCTTCAGGTCTTTCTGCAGATTGAGGAAATTCTCATTGGCTTTCAAATCTGGATAAGCCTCAGCCACTACAAACAGTTGCTCAAGGGCGCGTCCAATTCCGACTTCACCTTCCAACTGACCAGCCTTGCCTTTGGCACGGGCACGCATGGCGGTTACTTCGGTCAGCACATCGGTCTCGTGCTTGGCATAGCCCTTGACTACAGCAACGAGCTCCGGAATGAGGTCGTAGCGTTTTTTGAGAAACACATCCATAGTGGAGAAGGCCTCGCTGACCTTATTACGCAACCTCACAAACGAGTTGTAGAATCCTACAACAATAACAAACAGGGCGAAAACTACTGCACCTATTATAATCAATATATTCATCGTTATCTCTTTTTCTTATTCGTTTTCGCAGCCCCCCTTCCCCGGATGGGTTCCCCCTCGCCGAGCGGAGAGGGAGTTAGGGGGTGAGGCCTTTATATAAACGGCAGTTCGATAGACTGGCCGTCTTCGCAAATCTTACGCATCACACCGTTTTCAATGATATAGAACTCACCGAAGATGGTCTCCGTGCCATTCTTGCCAAGGAGATATGTCCCGTCAGGGAAGACATAGAAACGATATCCCTTTCGGCTATCAGGCATTGCGAGTTCCTCGTAGATGAGGAATCCATCTACTTCACCGTCCTTGCACATATAATAATGTGGCAGAATCTGCACATCGGTGATGCCCAGTCCAGGAAGGAATCGTTTATAGTTAGGATCTATGGCTTCACCCGGTTCCTCTGGTTGCGAATAAGCCACGCGGGCCATATTCATCGAACCGGCAGAGATGCCCATTATCAGTCCATCGTAGTCGGCGAGCATATCTGCGAAGCCAACCTCATTGAGGAAGGCGTTCATCGTTGGTACATGACCACCACCGAGGATGATCCAGTCAGAGGCATTGATGAGTTTCTGGGCTTCGTGGATGTTACGACGGTCGAGACAGTCGAAAGCAACAAATTCAAAGCCTACTTCCTCAAATGCCTGAGCCATGCAAACGGTACAATGATTGCCGTATGAAGGAACATCAGGATTCGAAGAGACAAACACACAACGACTACGGCGAGGGACGATCTGCTGAACCTGCCAAAGGAATCCATTTGCAGGGTTAATTGCACCGTCCATAGCCACACTTGGGCTACTTGTAAGGATATATTGCTTCAATTTTCGTAATTTCTTTATTAAAAATCGCTATAACTATTGCAAAGTTATGAAAAATAAGTTATTTTTGCAAAGGAAAATGTAACAAATAATAAGAGAGTATGACAAACTTTATTTTCATTTCCCCAAATTTCCCAGAAAAGTACGGCTCACTAGTAAAACCCTGTGTTTAACCGAATATCATTGATAACCTGTAGA
>JAUNIK010000447.1 GCA_030523505.1 Prevotellaceae bacterium
ATCACAACCTATATGCCTGGTGTGAATGCTACCATTGATAATGAGTATCCTGCCGGCACAATCTATGTTATGGTAAACGAGGATGGCACAAACAAGACTAACCTCGGTACTAAGGGTAAGCTCTATAAGGTTACTGGCGAAACAGCACTCGTTCCAGCAACTGAAGCTAATGTAATGGATGCTCTTAACATCCGTACTTCTACTGGTACAGGTGATCCTGTCGTTATTACTGGTCGCAACAGCCTTGTTTTGACAGAAGCAACAAGTGATGCTACTATTACAGCAATTCCACGTGTAGACGGCAACGATGTTACCGTTGCAGCAGGTGAGGCTGCTTCATTTAACGGCACAACTGGTACTTATGCTTATGTATATGAGGTAAGCGATGCTGCTGATAAGACGTTCAACACAGCTGTTAACGTAGCTACAGAGCCTACAGGTTGGCCTACTGGTTACTTTACAGACTTTGACTGTACTGTGGCTGCTCCTGCAACTTTCGCAGCAGGTCTCTACTACACCAAAATTACCAACAACAACACTACATATGCTGTAAAGGTAATCAAGGTTCAGTAATTCCATTCCCTTTTCCATCATCATAATGATGCGAAAAAGCAATAATATTCTTAGCCAAGCGGGGTTGAATGTTCCCCGCTTGGCTCCAAAACTGCGTATTGCCTCTGTGCAATACTTTCATTAATCGCGCGTATACACATACGCGCATAACGAAGACAATGGCTAACAAGATTTTCAACATTTCGCTCCGACTTCTCCCCTTCCTGGCGGTGGCTCCCATGCTAATGGCATGCGGAGGAAGTGACGACGTGCCTGGAGTCGAGCCATTGCCTACCGAACGCCCCATCCAATTCGGAGGGGAAGTGCGTTCCGAAGTGGAACAATCGACCCGTGCCAGCGGAATAGGACTGGAAGACGAGGGTTATAAGTCGTTCAAAATATGGGCAAGCAAGACCCTTCAGTCAGATGCCACCCAATCCGTAATGAATAGCTACATCGTCACCTGGGCCAGCAACACAGCAGGCACAACGGAGAGCAACACTCACGACTGGGAATATGTCAACACAACCCTTGGCCAGACCATCAAGTACTGGGACTATAACGCCACCTCCTACCGCTTCTGGGCCTATGCAGGAGATAACAGCTCTGGCGCACCCAACGATGGCATCACCACCAACCTATCAGCCAGCACTGATGGCACCACCTTCACCATCACTGGCCTGGCATTGAGCACTACCCCCCCAAAAACGCACCTCTTCTCCTCGCTCAATGTAGTAGAGTCTGCCAATTTCAGCAAACCCGTAGTGATGGAGTTCCTGCATCCATACGCCAAAGTGCGTGTGATGTTCTACTGCGACGACGTAATTGACGAGGGTGACGAGGTAGAGATTGGTGCAAGCACATTTGGCCCAGAATCGCCTGATAAGTTGATCACCGAGGGCACACTAAAGGTAACGTATCCTCAGTCAGGCAATGTCTCTGAAACGTATGAGACCGTGCCAACTTCTACTGTTGCCAAACCCAAACTCAGCTTCAACAAAGTTTATCTCACCCATACCGAAGGTACAGCCAGCAACAACGCTGTTTGCGCAGTGCCTACTGAGGGAACTGACTACTATTATGCTATTCCGAATGCATATAATTGCGCCTTCACCCTATCGACGACTATCGAAGGCGACCCTAAAAATGCCACCGTCCCCGCCGCCTATATGCATTGGCAGCCCAACTACGTCTATACCTACATCTTCAAGATCACCGAAGCAGGCAAGAAGATTGAGCTCTACGACGTGAAGATCGATCCATGGAAGTATGGCGGTAGCCAAGACGAGGAGTGGCGCAACTGGTAGGAAGCCGCCCTAAGACCTCAAGGTCCCTTACAAGCAAGAAAATGAAAATTAGATACTACATACTCGCAATAATCACTGCTCTGCTAGCAGGAGCCTGCACTGATGACATAGTGCAGGAGCCAGCTGACGTGGACTTCTGCATACGTGCCGCCTGGCAGAACGGCCTCGATGGCAGCACAACACGCGCCCTCACATCGACCGAAATCTTAGCTGATGGCACAGGTGATATTGACATCAACACTGACGATTATCCTGGCACCATCAATGTGAAGTGCTCCGACAACACCAACTTCACTCTGACCAAAGGCTCTGGCCCCTGCACCGACCACCGCGAGTACTGGCAGTACACCCCAAGCATCATCTTCAAAGACAAGAAGATAGAGCACGACGATCTGATCTTCACCTTCTCAGCCACCATAGACGATGGCGATGTCCTCTCCGGCACTGCCGGCAAAGGTGACATCAGCGAAAAGACCAGTTCCAACCAGCGCCACATGCAGATCACCCTCCACCACACCAAAGCCCTACTCCGCTTCGACTTCAAAGTAAGCGACAAGTATGATAAGGTGCGCTACATCCGAGTAACAGGCATCCAGCTCAACGGCACGGACTGCGTACTGGTGGATAAGGTTCTCACTCAGGCAGGTCAGCTCATTGCCTACGCCTACATAGACCCGACAGTAGTGACCACGACATACGAGAACACCCTCCAGTGTACCTACAATATCTACGACAAGGATGAGGCCACCGATGCCCACCTCACCCGTAAAG
>JAUNIK010000448.1 GCA_030523505.1 Prevotellaceae bacterium
ATGGTTGACGGCGACAGGATGTATATGTACACCGGACACGATGAGGACAATGCCGACTTCTTCTGGATGTATGAATGGCGTTGCTACTCTACTGCTGACATGGTGAACTGGACAGACCATGGCGGACTTATGTCGTTGGACACTTTCAAATGGGCAGACGACCGTGCCTGGGCGGCACAAACCATAAAGCGCAACGGAAAGTACTATTGGTACATCTGCGCACATTCGAAAATCACCAACGGCATGGCAATAGGCGTTGCTGTGGCCGACTCGCCGACAGGTCCTTTCAAGGACGCCTTGGGAAAACCGCTCTTCGACAATGGGTCATGGGACAATATCGACCCTACGGTCATGATAGACGATGACGGACAGGCTTACATCTATTGGGGTAATCCACAGATATACTTCGCCAAGCTGAACAACGACATGATTAGCATCGACGGCGAAGTGAAGAAAATACCTATGACCGAGGAAGGCTTCGGCGCTCCTTCCATGAAAGAAAGGGTGAAGGGCAAGAAATACAAGGACTGCTATACAGAAGGTCCGTGGATAACCAAACGCAACGGCAAGTACTGGCTTCTCTATGCTGCCGGTGGCGTGCCTGAGCATATCGCCTATTCGGTGAGCGACACTCCAGAAGGACCATGGAAGTATATGGGCCCGATAATGCCTCTCGAAGACACTAAGTCGTTTACCAACCACTGTGGTGTGGAAGACTTCAAGGGTCATAGCTACTTCTTCTACCATACAGGCAAGCTGCCTGGCGGTGGAGGCTTCGGCCGCAGTTGTGCCGTGGAAGAGTTCAAGTACAATGCCGACGGATCGTTCCCTGTTATCCATCACACCGACAAGGGCGTTGACCCGATAGGAAAGCTCTGTCCATTCCAGCGTGTGGAGGCTGAGACCATGGCTTTTTCACGTGGAGTGAAGTCTGAGCAGAACGCTGCCGACGGTGTATATATCACCGAAATCCACAATGGCGATTATATAAAGGTACGCGAGGTGGACTTCAACAAGCAGCCCCGATTCTTCTCTGCTTCTGTGGCAAGCGGCATGCGCGGTGGAGTGATGGAGCTCCATCTCGACAGTATCATGGGCGAGAAAATTGCTGAGATAAAGATAGGCAATACCGGCGGCTGGGAGAACTGGACATCGGTGAAGGCTGAGGTAGAAAAGACAGTCAGCGGCATCCGCGACCTCTATTTCGTGTTCAAGGGAGAGAAAGGCGTAAAACTGATGAACTTCAACTGGTGGCAGTTTACCGATGGTTCCGAGATGAGAGCCAACAAGGCAGGACTCATACCTTCTGAAACCAATCTCCCCGGTAGCAACTCTCCCTCGCTCGATATGGAAAATCGTGCACACTTCACTATCTTTGCCCCTAAGACAAGCAGCATTGTGGTGGATGTTTGCGGCAAGAAATACCCGATGGAGAAGGATGTTCATGGAGTATGGACATGTGTGACCGACCCGCTCGTTGTGGGCAATCACTATTACTTCCTTGAAGTGGATGGATTCAGGGTGTCAGACCCAAATACCTACACCATTTTCGGTTGCAGCCGCATGGCAAGCCAGATAGAGGTGGCAGAAGGCACGGAAGGCGACTACTATCGTCCGCAGATGGGAGTGGCAAAGGGTCAGGTGCGCTCAGTGGAATACTATTCCGAGAGTCAGAAGCAGTGGCGCCGCGCCATGGTTTACACTCCGGCGGATTACGAGACATCTAAGAAGAAGTATCCAGTGCTTTATCTCCAGCATGGCATGGCTGAGGACGAGACAGGATGGAGCACCCAAGGCCGCATGAACCATATCATGGACAACCTGATAGCCTCCGGCGAATGCGAACCAATGATAGTCGTAATGGAGAGTGGTGACATTGAGGTAGGATTCTCGCCTCGCCGTGGTGAGGACGTGGAGAATCAGAGAATGCAGTATGGAGCATCGTTCTATACCGTGATATTGGAAGACCTGATCCCAATGGTGGAGAAGACATTCCGCTGTAAGACTGGTCGCGAGAACCGTGCCATGGCCGGACTGTCATGGGGAGGATTCCAGACATTCAACGTCGTTCTTCCTCATCTTGACAAGTTTGCCTATCTCGGCACATTCAGCGGTGCCCTCTTCGGCATCGACGTGAAGACATGCTTTGATGGTGTGTTCCAGGATGCCGACAAGTTCAACAAGCAGGTTAAGTACTTTTTCATGGGTTGCGGAAGCGAGGAGAACTTCGGTACGGAGAAGATGACTTCCGACCTCAAGGCGATGGGCATCAATGTGGAGTTTTATGTGTCTCCAGGCACCCATCACGAGTGGCTCACGTGGCGTCGTTGCCTCAAGCAGTACCTGCCACACCTTTTCAAATAAAGACATTTTTTCATTTATTTACAGTCGGGAACTAATGATTCCCGGCTGTTTTTTTGTAACATATATCCAATATTTTGTAATTTTAGTGCATTTTTTGTTATTTATGATACATTTGGCAAAGTATATGTTACAAATTATTATGCCTATTGTCTAAAATAGTTTTACCTTTGCAGCAATTTTTAACGTAAATGTGTGAACAGTTACAAACCGCGGATTCAACTAGCAAGTGCAAATTTACAACATCTTTTTGTAAAAGCACTCA
>JAUNIK010000015.1:0-9740 GCA_030523505.1 Prevotellaceae bacterium
TCTTCTCTGGCTTCATCTGTGGGAAGAGCATTACCTCACCGATAGCAAACTTACCAGTCATGAGCATTACGAGACGATCGATACCAATACCGATACCGAATGTTGGAGGCATACCATACTGGAGAGCACGGAGGAAGTCCTGGTCGATGATCATTGCCTCGTCGTCGCCCTTGTCAGCGAGTCGCATCTGCTCGATGAAACGCTCCTCCTGATCGATTGGGTCGTTGAGCTCAGAGTAAGCATTTGCCAACTCCTTACCATTGACCATAAGTTCGAAGCGCTCAGTAAGACCTGGCTTTGAACGGTGCATCTTTGTCAGTGGTGACATTTCAACAGGATAGTCGCAGATGAAGGTAGGCTGGATGAAGTCGCCCTCACATGTCTCGCCGAAGATCTCGTCGATGAGCTTACCCTTACCCATTGTCTCGTCAACCTCAATACCGAGCTTCTTTGCTGTCTCGCGAATTTCGTCCTCGGTCATTGGATAGAGGTCGTAGCCTGTCTTCTCCTTGATAGCATCGAGGATTGGCAAACGGCGGAATGGAGCCTTGAACGAAATGACCTTACCGTCAATCTCAACTTCTGGTTTGCCGTTCACAGCGATACAAATCTGCTCGAGCATCTTCTCTGTGAAGTCCATACCCCAGTTGAGGTCCTTGTACGACACATAAAGCTCCATACATGTGAACTCAGGGTTGTGAGTCTTGTCCATACCCTCGTTGCGGAAGTTCTTGCCCATCTCATATACTCCCTCGAAGCCACCAACGATGAGACGCTTCAGATAGAGCTCTGTTGCGATACGCATATACATGTCCTGATTGAGGGCATTGAAATGTGTGATGAACGGACGAGCCGAAGCACCACCGGCAATATTCTGGAGGATTGGAGTGTCAACCTCGGTATAGCCAGCACCGTCGAGGATGTTACGCATGGTGCGAACGATGGTAGCACGCTTGAGGAATGTATCCTTAACGCCTTCGTTCACTACGAGGTCAACATAACGCTGACGATAACGAAGCTCTGGGTCATCGAACTTGTCATACACATTGCCATCAGCATCGGTCTTTACGATTGGGAGTGGCTTGAGCGACTTCGAGAGAAGTGTGAGTTCCTGTGCATGAACAGAAATCTCGCCTGTCTTGGTGCGGAAAACAAAACCCTTCACACCGATGAAGTCACCGATATCAAGCAGTTTCTTGAACACCTTATTATATAGGTCGGTATTGTCACCCTGACAGATATCATCACGCTTTACATACACCTGAATACGGCCCTTTGAGTCCTGGAGTTCTGCAAAACCAGCCTTACCCATGATACGGCGACCCATCATACGACCAGCGATGGTCACACAACGTGAGTTCTCTGGCGAAGGAGTCTCGGTGATATCGTTACCCTCCTCATCCTTGCCGATGACAGGAAGGTCAACAAACTGCTCACGGATATCATCGCTCCATGCGTTTACTGGGAATTCAGCTGCTGGGTATGGGTTGATGCCCATGTTACGCAACTCCTGCAGACTCTCGCGTCTGCCGATTTCTTGTTCTGAAAGTTCTAAAATATTCATTTTCTACTTATTTGATTTTTATTTTTATGCGCAAAAGTAACAATAAATTCCGAAAAAACTATGTTTTTTACATTCTTTATGCCCAAAACATCTTTAATAATTGATATTTTTTGTATTTTTGCACACTGTTATGCAATACTTAGGCGAAATTATTTCATTGGCGGTGGCTTGTTCATGGACTGTAACAGCCCTTGTAAGCGAGATAGGCACCAAGCGAATTGGTGTTCTGAACTTCAATGTATGGCGTTTAGCCGTAGCATTGCTATTCACCCTTGTGTTCACCTTCTGCCTCACCGGATATTTCGGTGCTCAATACGCAGGACCAGAGACATGGTTTTGGATGGGACTCTCGGGATTCGTGGGGTTCTTCTTCGGCGATTTCTGCCTGTTCAAGAGTTATCTGTATATTTCCAGTCGCTACGGGCAGTTGTTCATGACTCTTGCTCCGGCTGCTGCAGCTTTTGCGGCATGGGTGATGCTAGGCGAGATGATGACATTGGGAAATCTGCTTGCCATGACGGTGACACTTCTCGGTATTGGAATCACAGTTCTGCAGAAGGGCGATGACAGCAATTCACGCTTCTCGTTCAAATCATCACTGCCACTGAAGGGTATCCTCTATGGACTGGGTGCTGGTTTGGGACAAGGACTGGGACTGGTGTTGAGCAAGATAGGCATGGAACACTACGAGGCTGACATTCCGCAGGAGGCTCTGGGGGGCATGGAGCATGTCATTCCATTCTCGGCGAATATGATACGCTGTCTGGTGGGATGCGTTTGTTTCCTGCTTGCCGTATTGCTGAACCGTGGTGGCAAGGAACTGATGAAGGCTCCGTTCACAAAGAAAACAGCCCTGTCGATATTCCTCGCCGTGATGTTCGGACCATTCTTGGGTGTGGGATTCTCACTGATGGCAGTACAGCTGACCAAGGTGGGCATAGCACAGACATTGATGGCTCTCACTCCGATACTCATCATCGTTCCGTCATACTGGCTCTTCAAACAGCCTATCACCCTCAAAGGTGTGCTGGGAGCAGTTATCTCGGTAATCGGTGTAACAATGTTCTTCTTATTATAACAAACTGCAAAAGGTATATCCATTTATGAAAGTTACTGACAAAATCTACGAGCATCCAGATGGTCTTTCAGAGACACTGGGCATAACATATCACTCAACCGACGACCCTGATACTATCGAGGCACGTCTGACTTGCCAAAAGCATATCTCCCAGCCTTGGGGATTCCTCTCTGGCGGTGCCACTCTCGCATTGGCCGAGAATGTGGCTGGTGTGGCTTCCATGAGTCTCACTCCCGAGAAAACCGTGTTCGGCATCAATATAGCAGCAAACCATATGAGTTCGGTGCGTATCGGCGAAACGGTCATCGCTACAGCCCGACTGCTACGGATGGGTGGACGACTGCACCACTGGATGGTGGAAGTGAAAAAGGAAGACGGCACAAAAGTGTCAGAGATAATGGTTACGAACTATACAAAATAAGTCCTATGAGTTACGCCTATTACCGAATGCCGTACGCTGACTCGTACACTGTGGTGAGATCGGAGTCAAAGGACCGCTTGCTATGCAACTACGAGCAGATAGGACATGACACGGGATTCGTCATAGCACCGTTCAACAATGATGTGTACACCCCGATAGTGATCATTGCGCCTGACTCCGTGGAGCAGTATACTCTCCCTCAGGGTGATGTGCCACAACGTCATGCAACAGCTACAAGCACGAACATATCCGATGGCTATGAGGCTACTTTCGAGCGTTTCCACAATGCCATCTGCAACGGACAGTTTCTCAAACTGGTGTTGTCGCGTTCTAAAGAGGCAGAACTGAATACCGACGATTACGAAGAACTGTTTCTTGAGGCTTGCCGCCGTTACCCACGACTGATGATTATGCTCGTCAGTACGAAGGTCACAGGTACATGGCTCGTTGCATCTCCGGAAATACTCCTCACCGGCGATGGAGCATGGTGGCGAACAATGGCTCTGGCTGGCACAATGCCATATATGGACGGCTATCAGGAGTGGAGTGAAAAAAATCAACAGGAGCAGCGTTTCGTGGAGGCATATATCGAAGATCGTCTGTCGGACTTCTCACTAGAGATAATCAAAGACGGTCCTACAACCAAAAGAGCCGGCAATCTGGTTCATCTCTGCACCGACTTCCGCTTTCATATAGCACCGGGATGTTACATCGGTGAACTGCTGGCATCGCTCCACCCTACCCCAGCTGTTTGTGGTATTCCGAAGATGAAGGCTCGCGAGTTCATTATCGAGAACGAACAGAATGAGCGCTCATACTACAGTGGTTTTATGGGACCGGTGGGCATCAACGGCGAGACTCATCTGTATGTATCGCTCCGTTGTGCAAAGCTTGAACAAGGCAAGGCGACGCTCTATGCCGGTGGTGGTATAATGCCGGAGAGCACACTCGCCTCGGAATGGGACGAGACTGAGCATAAAATGCAAACAATAGGAAATGTACTCAAATAAAGAAAATATAAACATACTGACGGCTTTGCTCGTGGCTTACGGGGTGAAGAATGTCGTTGTGTGCCCGGGAAGCAGGAATGCTCCTCTGGTGCATAACTTCAACGAATGCCCTGATATCACCTGTCACCCTGTCACCGATGAGCGTTCGGCGGCCTTCGTGGCATTGGGAATAAGGTTACGCACGGGCGAGCGCGTGGCTGTATGTGTGACATCGGGCTCGGCTCTGCTCAACACTCTTCCGGGTGTAGCCGAGGCTTCATACCAGAAACAGGGCATCATCGTCATCTCAGCCGACAGACCAGTTGAATGGATTGGGCAACTCGATGGTCAGACGATGCCTCAGCCGGGGGCTCTCGGCACCTTCGTGGCGAAGTCGGTGAACCTTCCTGAATGTAAGGATGACAACGAGCGCTGGCACTGTCGCCGACTTGTTTGCGAGGCAATGATAGAGCATCTGTGGTCGTCAGCATCGGTACATATCAATGTGCCTATCAGTGAACCGCTGTTCGAGTTCAGCACCCCAGAACTGCCAACTGTTCATGCCATTGTGACTGTTGCTGGTGACAACGAACACGACTTGGCAGAGCTTCTCAATAAGATGACAAAGGCAGAGCGACCAATGATCGTCATCGGTCAGACGGCTCGTGATGCTATCAATGATACTATCATCAAAGAACTCCGTCGCAGTATTGTGGTTCTTGCCGAACCGCTATCTGCTGATGATCCTTCGCCTTCGCTGGATGATGTGTTCACAGAGATGGGAACAGATAATGGTGCTTACAAACCTGACTTTGTGCTGTTCATTGGTTCTACGACGATAAGCAAACGACTGCGTCTGTTCCTTCGCAGTTTAGACGATGATTGCGTGGTGGTGATGCAGAATAGCACTCCTGTTCTTGAAGACCTCACTCGTCATGCTCGTTATGTGCTTGTTTGCGAACCTGAACGTATTCTCATGAAACTGACGGGTATGTTCGATGGCAATGCCAGTGAGTTCTTCAAGCATTGGAACGAACTGTTGCAAACTGTTGGCGAAAAGAACGCTTCATCAATCCCTGCAACTCTCGAGGCGAAGGCTGTCAAGGCTTTCGAGGCTTTAATGGAAAAGGATAACACAGTGTTCTATGCCAACTCTACTGCGGTACGCCTTGCTGCCCGCTATGCTGACCATTATGTATTCTGCAACCGAGGACTGAACGGTATCGAGGGTTCGCTATCGACTGCTGTCGGTGCTTCGCTCGTGACTGACGAGAATGTGTACTGCGTCATCGGCGACCTGTCGTTCTTCTACGATCAGAACGCCTTGTGGAACCAGCATCTCCGTGGTAATCTGCGTATTCTCCTGCTCAACAACAACAGAGGTGAGATATTCAGCACCCTTCCTGGACTGAGCGACTCTCCAGCAAGAGATTACCTTGTGATGGGAGCACACAAGAACACTGCAGTGGGTGCTTGTCATCAGTATGGCATCTCACGGAAGATGGTATCAAAAGCCGAAGACCTGCCAGCAGCAATCAAATGGCTCGTGGAAAGCAAGAGCAGTTGTCCACTTCTGCTGGAAGTGATGGCTATTAAAAGTTAAGAGTTCCTCTTGAGTCCTCTTAATTCATCTTTAATCCTCTCAATAAAAATTATGAAAAGACTATTCATATATCTCGGAATGATGCTGTTGGCGCTGAGCGTTCAGGCACAGACATCAGAAGCCGACTCTCTCTTGAATGTTGGCGATTACAAGTTCTTCCAGAGCGGTGATGCTTCTGGAGCGTTAAGGGCTTACAAGGCTGCTGCTGAACTGGGCAGTGTCGAGGCTGCGATGATGGTTGGCCGCTGTTATGCTGAAGGTATCGGTACTCTCCAGAACCTTGACAAAGCGATGAAATACTGGTTGGCTGCATCGGAAGCTGGTTCGGGTGATGCCTCTTTCCGCATCGGTGACTGCTATCTGCATGGCATCGGTTTCGGCAAAAGCACAGAGAAGGCTATCCAATGGCTTGAGAAAGCAGCAAAGCAGGGTTCTACCGATGCGATGTTCACACTGGGCTCACTCTGTTTCTATGGAACAGATGTACAGCAAGATGTAGAGAATGCCATCAACCTCTGGACAATGGCTGCTGATGCTGGAAATATGAATGCACAGGCTACACTGGGCATGGAATATTTCAAGGGCGAGAAGACAAAACGTAACATGATTCTGGCAGTGAAATATCTTGAGATGGCTGCTGATCAGGGTGATGCTCATTCTGCTTTCTATGCGGGATTGTTCAACGAGAAGGGCTTCGGCAAGGTGGCTGATGAGGTTTCGGCTGCTTACTATTATATGGTGGCTGCCAATGGCGGTGTGCCTGAGGCACAGCTCAACCTTGCGATTCTTTATTATGAAGGTCGCGGTGTTGATATGAACAAGAAATATGCTTTCGACTGGTATCTTGAGGCAGCAAAGAATGGTGTTCCTCAGGCTCAGTTTAATGTCGGAGCTTGCTACATCAACGGTGATGGTGTTGAGAAAAACGAGAAACTCGGTCAGGCATGGCTGAAAAAAGCCAAAGAAAACGGATTTGATAAATAACACCGCTCTTATCTCCATTATATAAGAAGGAATTACCGGAAGATGATTGAAGATATTCTTGGAATAAAACCACAGATTGGTGAGGGGGTGTTCGTTGCTCCTACTGCAGCGGTTATTGGCGATGTTGTCATCGGCGATGGTTCGTCTGTGTGGTACAGTGCTGTCATTAGGGGCGATGTGAACAAGATCCGTATCGGTCGTAATGTGTCGGTTCAGGATGGTTGTGTATTGCACACCTCTGGCGGTGATGCCTACATAGAGATTGGCGACAATGTGACTATCGGACACAATGTCACTTTGCATGGATGCAAGATTGCCAGCAACGTACTGATAGGCATGGGAAGTACCGTTCTTGACAATGCAGTGGTTGAGACGGGGAGCGTGGTGGCTGCTGGTGCCTTGGTCCTCTCGCGTACTCATATTCCTTCAGGCGAACTGTGGGGCGGAGTGCCAGCCAAGTTCATTAAGAAGATTACACCTGAGGCTGCCGAACGAATCATTGCTCGCGGTCCGAAGAACTACGAATATTGGACAAATATCTATCTCCAAGAGAATAAATGACACAGTACTGCTGTGTACTATTAAATATATAATAATGAGAAACTGGAAAAAGATACACGACTTCGAGGAAATAATGCTCGAAGAATTTGAGGGAATAGCAAAAATCACTATTTGCCGTCCTCGATACAGAAATGCGTTCACCCCTAAGACCACTCTTGAACTGTCGCAGGCTTTTGCTATCTGCGCTGAGCGTAGGAGCATCAGAGTAGTGCTACTTACTGGACAGGAGACTCCACGCAAAGAGGGACAGACGGATGAGGAATGGCTCCGCACACAGGCATTCTGTGCTGGTGGCGATATGAATGTGAAAGGCCGTGGAGGATATATCGATGAAGAGGGTGTGCCTCGCCTGTCGGTGCTTGATGTACAGATGCAAATCCGTCGATTACCAAAACCGGTCATCGCTATGGTCAATGGCTTCGCCATCGGTGGTGGTCATGTGCTCCACTTAGTATGCGACCTCACCATTGCTGCCGATAATGCCCGTTTCGGTCAGACTGGTCCGAAGGTGGGCTCGTTTGATGCTGGTTTCGGTAGTTCGTATCTGGCACGCATCGTGGGACAGAAGAAGGCTCGCGAGATTTGGTTCATGTGCCGTCAGTACACAGCCCAGGAGGCAGAGCAGATGGGTATGGTCAACAAGGTGGTGCCTTTGGCAGAACTGGAAGATGAGTGCGTAGCGTGGGCTCAGCGAATGATGGAACTGTCGCCTCTGGCACTGCGAATGATAAAGGCTGGTCTCAATGCCGAACTCGACGGTCAGGCTGGTATTCAGCAACTTGCTGGTGATGCGACAATGCTCTATTACATGACCGACGAGGCTCAGGAAGGTGGTAAGGCGTTCCTCGAAAAGCGCAAACCAGATTGGAGCCTCTAACCCCTCGAAAAGGCTATGAATATAGATTTATTCCAAAAGACATTGCATTTCAAGACTCCAGCGAGGACATCGCGTGGAGAATACAAGGAGCATCACATGGTGCTCGTGTCTATGACCGACGACCAGGGGCGTATCGGTCTGGGGGAGTGTGCTCCGTTGCCCGACCTCAGCTACGATCGTAACTCCTACAGGATGATGAGTGATGTGGCACGACTCATCAACGAGGCTATGGAGAGCAAGGACTATGCAGATTATCTGCGTCCCTACCCTGCCTTGCTGTTTGCCTTGGAGTCGGCTATGTACGATATGACAAAGTCGCCTATCCTCTACGACACTCCGTTCGCACGCTCCGAGGAGGGCATTCCTTTCAACGGACTGATTTGGATGGGCTCATACGACGAGATGCTCGCACAGGTGAAGAAGAAACTGCTGGCGGGATTCCGTTGCATAAAACTGAAAATCGGTGCTATCGAATGGGAACAGGAAATAGAACTGATCCGTTTCCTTCGTTCCAAATACCGTAAGGACAACCTCGAACTGCGTGTTGACGCCAACTGTGCGTTTACTCCTGAAGAGGCTCCTGCAAAACTTGAAGAACTGGCTCGCTATGATGTCCATTCTATCGAACAGCCGATAGCTACAGGACAGTGGAAGACAATGGCTGAACTGTGCAAGAACTCGCCACTCCCTATTGCCCTCGACGAGGAACTCATTGGACTGAACTACCTGCATGAGAAACAGGCGATGCTCGACACCATCCGACCACAGTATATCGTCATCAAACCGACACTCCACGGTGGTATCTCGGGTTCTATGGAATGGGTTAACGAGGCCAACAAGCGTGGCATCAAGTCGTGGATGACATCAGCACTGGAGAGCAATGTGGGATTGCGAAATGTGGCACTGCTTGCTGCTCGTTGCTATGGTCCTCATGTACTGTTCACTCAGGGACTGGGCACTGGACAGCTATTCACCGACAACATTGCAATGGATCTTGAACTTCGTGGAGCAAAGATGTGGCGCGAAGATGTGACAGATGAAAATCTCAAATAAACAAATAATAAGATTATAATAAAACGATATGAAAAAGTTTGCTATAATGATGATGATGCTTATGATGAGCATCTGTGTTTTTGCAAAAGGCGATGTGAAGGTCGTTGTGTTCACACCAACGCCAGCTATGCACTGCCAGAATTGTGAGAAGAAGATTAAGGACAACATCCGTTTCGTGAAGGGTGTCAAGAAGATTGAGACCAGTGTAGAGAAGCAGACCATCACCATCACTTACGATGCTGCAAAGACTACACCAGAAAAGATTGAGGCAGGGTTCAAGAAGTTGGGGTATAAGGTGAAGAAGAAGTAGAGCCCCTCTGAGCCACGGACCCTCTCCGCCGCATAAGCGGCACCTCCCCCATGATGGGGAGGATTTTAAATAGTCTAATTGATGATAAAAGGAATGAGAAAGTTTGGTTTACTATTATTAATGGTGGTTGTGAGTACAACCATCACTGCTCAGGAATGGACGGTGGTGGAGCGGGGATTCTTGTATGAGGACGAGATGCCTCCGACTTGCCATGCTGCAACACTTGTTGAAGCACTGAACGGGGATATCATCGCTGCATTCTTCGGTGGTACCTATGAAGGTCATCCGGATAGCGATGTG
>JAUNIK010000015.1:9750-16312 GCA_030523505.1 Prevotellaceae bacterium
TCACCCGATACACTCGTTCGGCTTTCGACTATGATCCGCTAATGGGGAAAATCCTCAACCGTAATGAGATGTTCGCAAAGACCACATGGCTCGAAACAGCCTCTCATAGTGGCGAGGCTCTCATAAGCAACAAAGTGCGGAAGCCTTGCTATAACCCTGTGCTTTACATTGCCCAGAATGGTGAACTGGTCTTGGATTACAAGATTGGTTCGAACATGCAGGACTGGACGGGTTGGGAGATTCGTTCAAAGAACGGAGGAAAGACTTGGTCGCACCCACGGGCTCTCACCAATGACCCAGAACAGCGACATCTCCGTCTTGGTCCTATCAAGGACAAGCCTATCGTGAACAAAGGCAGAATCATTGCGGGCAGCAGTACGGAGGTGACATACGATTCGTGGAAGGTGCATTTCGAACTGTCCGACGATGACGGTCGTTCATGGTATAAGTCGGAAGTGGAATGCGACACCATCCTTTGCATCCAACCAACAATCCTCAAACTCGGCGATGAGCATCTGAAAGCTCTCTGTCGCACTCGTCATCATAGAATTGCCGTGACGGAGAGTTTTGATAACGGCACAACATGGTCGCCTATGCGACTCACCGATATGAAACATAACAATTCCGGTATCGACGCAGTGACGCTGAGCAACGGTACACATCTCCTCATTGCCAACGACACCGACAATGATGCTCGCCGTTCGCCACTGACATTGTTTAGCAGTACCGACGGAGAGACTTGGGAGAAGGTTCTTGATGTGGAAGGTGACGATGGTATGGAATATTCCTATCCGGCAATCATCGAGGCAAGCAATGGAGATGTGTGGATTCTATATACATGGCATAGGAAGAAGATTGCGTTCATAAAGGCCAACCACTAGCCCCACCCCTTCCCTCAATAAGGAGAAGACCCTCTCCGCCCCATAAAGGGGCACCTCCCCCATCGCTCGGCTTTGCCGCTTCGCTCGTTAGGGCAGAAGAATGGGGAGGAATTTAAATGCTTTGGGGGGCAGAATTATTCGCGTGAGCGTTTGATTTTGCCGGTTTCGGTCATTGGGATTTGGGCGATGTGGATAATCTCTTTTGGACGCCAATAACGAGGGAGGACGTCTTCGCAGATAACTTTTATTGACTCAATATCATTCGATTCGGTGAGAAGAACTACTATCTCGCCGAATTTTTTGTCTGCCTTCTTCGTAATGGCAAAAGGAGCGTTTAGATGTGGCTGAAGCATCTGTGCCACCTCTTCTATCTGAATCTTTATGCCTCCCGAACAGATGACATTATCCTTGCGACCACGGATGCGGAAACGTCCGTTAACAATCTCTGCAATGTCATTGGTCTTCAGCGGTTCGGCAAACAGATGAGGGGCATCGATGACAAGACAACCATCATCGGCTAGATTCACGCTGACTCCTTTCATCGGAGTGTACCATTCGGATGCCTCACTGCCGTTGAGTCGGCGCAAGGCAATATGCGACAGAGTCTCGGTCATGCCGTAGGTGCTCAGAAACACGCACTCGGAATTATCGGTCGATATCTCGTTGATGGCCTTGGCTAGTTCGGGACTGATGGCACCTCCACCTATTATTATATTCTTACAGCGTGCAAGGACGGAGGCTTCCTCGGGCACACGGAGGGTCTCATATACCTGCGATGGAATCATCACCACGAAGTCGAATGGCTCACGAAGTGTGGCAAAGGGATGATTGCTTGGTTTGATAACGGTTAGTTTCAGTCCTCGCTCAATAGAACGCACCACCATCATCTTGCCTGCTATATAATCGGTTGACATGCAGAGCATGGCGGTGTCGCCTTCATGCAGGTTGAGGGTATCGCAAGTCATTCGTGCAGACGCCAGCATACGACTCTTCTCAACGAGCATCTCCTTCGGCTTGCCCGTTGATCCGCTGGTTTTCACAGCAACAAACTCCGAGTCACTGTTCCATTCCTTGACAAAATCCTCGTAAGTCATACGTCTATCCACTAATATCCTATTATTTTTTTAATGCCTGCGGCGCACGCGAATGACCGTGAATTGGCCGTGAATTATTTCGTGAATTCTTTCTTTTGTACACGAATTCCCACAAATTATCCACGGATTTATTCATGAATTCTTCTTTTCGCCAACCGCAGCATTTCAACGCCCTCGCCCTAGCGAAGCGAAACGGGAGAGGGAAGAGCGCGAAGCGCGAGGGGAGAGGGTCCGGCCTAGATCTTTATCCTCACTCCCACATACACCATCTGTCCCATCGTAGGGCCCCATACCTGGGTGTTATCGAAACGATTGCCTGTGTACCACACATAACTGCCATTACGCACTGGGTCCTTCTGCTTGTAACCGGTGAGGTTCTCCACACCAGCATATACCGACCACTGACGGAACCATCGTGTCACCTGCAGATTGGCTGTGGCGAACACTGGCGAATATTCATATGAGTCATCGTCGTAACTCTTTGGTGCATATTCGAGGCGTGCCTTTCCTGTGAGGCTCACATTGACATCAAACTGCCACAAGCCCAGCCCTGGCTTCCACGAGGCAGTGAAGAGTCCGCGGAACTTTGGCATCAGCACCTGATCCAACAACTGGTCTCTCACCGTCTGCTTCACGATGTTTCGTCTGAAGGCAAGAAGCAACTCCAAACCCTCCACTGGCTCATACTGGGCGTCAACCTGAATGACATGACTGTATGACTGCGGTTTGTTTTCATTCTTCATCCAGAAATATCCTGCATAGGCAGAAGGCACATAGAGGTACTCGTTATGTCTGTCGAGCGGACCGATGCTGATTCCTCCGTTTCTATAGTCAATGACCATCTGATTCTGGAAGGTGGTGTAGAAATACTCAGCATTCAGTTTCATGTTGCGGTTGCCGAGAGGGATATCAAATCCCAGGGCTGCTCCCATGTTCCATGATTTCTCCTGCATGAAGAGTTTATTTTCCTGAGGTGCCTCTCCGATATCACCTGAATATACAGATAACTGGCGTCCTGATGCCAGCAGAGCATAGTTCTCGGCATAAGGATGCACTGTGCGGAATCCACGACCGGCTGACAGTTTGAGGTTCACCCAATCGGCAATCTGCCATTTCACATGTGCTCGTGGAGTAAGGAAGGTGCCATGAAGCGAACTGTTGTCAACTCGCATTCCAGCCATTGCTATGAGGCGGTTGTTGAGGTTGAAGGTGTACTGGGCATATCCACCGACAGTGTTCTCGCGGAAATTCCGAACCGACATCGATGTTTCATAGTTTATCCAACTCGAAGCGTTGAGATACTGCAGGGTGTCGTCGATGGCATCGAGCGAGAGACTTGCTCCGAGTGATATGCTGTGATATTTGCCGAGGTTTGACTCGAACATCAACTGGGTGCTCAAACTGCGCTGCTTTGCCTGATAGCCCGAATATTTGTACGGCATATTGCGACCATCGAAATCAGCAGGATCAAGCCGCGAGGCGAAAGGATTTTCAGGGTTGTAATCGCGAATATGCTGTGGCTTTTCACCCACATTCATTCCGGTGTTGTGCAGACTTCCGTTCATCATCCATGCGATGTTGGTGCCATGCTCACGGTTCAGGATGAACGCATGCTTCATATACATCTCATAGCGCTCGTTGTCGATGTTGCCCTGCCACAATGGTATTGGTTCCTGCTTTTCAGTGACATCTCCCTCTTCTGAGTATTCCTTCCTTGTGAACATCACAGGATCGAAATGATGCGACATACCAAACTGGCGTTTGTCTTTCAGTGCCGAGATGCCGTAATGACCGATATATCTCTCTGAGAAATACGCCCATCGGTTCTGGATGTTATAGTTCTCATGGCGAGGGGTATCCATAAAACCGTCATGGTTGTTGTCCATGTCCATCCAGTTCTTGCTCACATGGAGCAACAACTCGGTTGAGAGGGCCTTGTTCAGGTGGATGTTTCCTTCAACATTCACCTCTGTGGTTGTTTCCGAATCGGCATAGATGTTGCCTTCGATATGCTGCTCATCTTCTGGTTGCAGGTACTCTGCGTTTATCTGTCCGGTCATGCCTTCATAACCGTTCTTCACTGTCGAGGCTCCCTTGCTCACGCTGATGCTCTTCAACCACTGACCAGGAATGAACTCCAGTGCGAAAGGCTGTGCGAGGTATCGGTAGTTTGGCTGCGACTCGGTGAGCATCTGCACATAGCGTCCCGAGAGGCCCAGCAGCTTTATCTCCTTTGCACCGGTGGCAGCATCGGAGTAGTTCACATCGACCGACGGGTTGTTCACGAATGCCTCGCCGAGGTTACAGCAAGCTGCACGGAACAGCGACTCCTGGTTCATCTCGAAACCCATCTGTGCTCCGTTCATCTGTTTCAGTGCCAATCGACGCTGATTGACGGTCACCTCCTCGAGGTTCTGCTCGTTGGCAATAGAATCAGTCTTCTCAGCCTGTGCATGCACATTCTGGAGTCCTGCCATAAGGAGTAATGCGACAAAAATCTTTCTCATAATCTTCAATTAAAATCCCCCACGCCCTCGAGGACGCGGGGGGGAGTTAAGTAGAGGCGACAGCCTCTTTGAGTTAGTTAGTTCATATATCAAGAGTCTGTAAACAGACAGATGATCAAAATTATCAAGGAATCATATACTATTTTGCACATGGTGTTTTTTTCTTTATCAAGAATTATTTATAGTATTGGAAAATAATAATTCTCTAATTCTTGACAGAAAAAAAGATATTTCTTGTGCCTAATTGTATATCACAAGGGCTACTTAAATATGCTCTTGAGCACTTCCTCGGTCACTTTCTTGGTGGCTGTCTGGGTAGCGCTCTTTGCGGCCTTGCCGATGATGTCCTTGCCCGATGACGACTTCGACGAACCACCGGTGATTGCCTTTCCTACACTTGAACCGAGACTGCGAGCCACACTGGTGATGACTGCTCCAGCGAGGGTGCCGAAGATGGTGCGCTTCCAGCCCGACGACTTCTTTGCTTCCTTCTCCTGGCGGGCCGCCTCTCGCTCAGCCTCACGCTGTGCCTTTGCTGCTTCCTTCTCAGCCTTTGCCTGTTCCTTTGCCAATCGCTCCTGCTCCTTTGCAGCCTCCACCTCAGCATTGACGGCTGTCAACACCTCGTAGGCACTCTCACGGTCGAAGAAGTCCTCGTAAGCACGGATTCGTGCTGGTGCTGCATTCTTGATATCCAAGCGCTGACCATCGGTGATAGCACCAATCTGGCTCAATGGGAACAACATCTTTGCACGCTCCACCATTCCCGGAGCACCCTTCTCATCGAGGAACGATACCAATGCCTCACCGGTTTCGAGAGTCATGATAGCCTCTTCTGTCGAGAACGAAGGATTTGCACGGAAGGTCTGAGCTGCTGCACGCACATCCTTCTGGTCTTTTGGTGTGAAGGCACGCAAGGCATGCTGCACACGGTTTGAGAGTTGTGCAAGAATCTGGTCAGGGATATCAGTTGGCGACTGGGTGATGAAATAGATACCCACACCCTTCGAACGAATCAGTCGTATCACCTGCTCGAGTTTGTCAACCAGAGCCTTCGATGTTCCTTCGAACAGCATATGAGCCTCGTCGAAGTAGAAGATGAGCTTTGGCAGTTCGAGGTCGCCCACCTCTGGGAGAGTCTCGTACAATTCGGTCATGAGCCACAGCAGGTATGTTGAGTAGAGTTTCGGATTGAGCATGAGTTTATCGGCAGCCAATACCGACATCACGCCCTTACCGCCCTCAGTGTCCATCAGGTCGTTCACATCGAATGCTGGTTCACCGAAGAACTTATCACCACCCTCCGACTCTATCGCGAGGATTGAGCGCTGGATGGCTCCGATGCTTGCTGCCGACACATTGCCATAGGTTGTGGTGAACATCGCAGCGTTCTTTGCCACGAAGTCGAGCATCAAGCGGAGATCTTTCAGGTCGATGAGCAGAAGTTGCTTATCGTCAGCAATCTTGAACACAATGTTCATCACGCCCGTCTGTGTCTCGTTCAGATCCATCAGTCGCGACAGGAGTTGTGGTCCCATAGCCGAGATGGTGGTGCGCATAGGGAATCCCTGTTCACCGAAGACATCGTAGAATCGCACCGGACAAGCCTGGAACTCTGGGTTCTCGATGCCGAACTTAGCGCATCGCTTCTCGATGAAGCCGGTCATCTTGCCCACCTGACTGATACCGGAGAGGTCGCCCTTCATATCAGCCATGAAGCAAGGCACGCCAGCCTGTGAGAAAGTCTCGGCGAGCACCTGCAGGGAAACGGTCTTACCAGTACCGGTAGCACCGGCAATGAGTCCGTGACGGTTACACATTTTTCCTGTAATGTACAATGGGCCATTGTCGCAATGAGCCACATAGAGTTGGTCGTTCAGATACATTGTTCTTATAATGCTTTTAATTGTTCCTTTGTTTTCCGCGTGCAAATATAACATTTTTCTTTGAAATAGGCAAATAAAGCATAAAAGTTTCGCGTGTTATTGTTTCGATTTTCACAATGATATGCGTTGGGGAGCTCCTTATTTGGGCGTTCTGACGACCAATTTGCGCGCAAATTCCTCCTCATTCCACCGTT
>JAUNIK010000449.1 GCA_030523505.1 Prevotellaceae bacterium
GTCCATGGGGATGGGGGCATAGAGTTGACGAAGAATGCTTTCCTGCGAGGAAATCTGTATTTCAGATTTGTTGTCTTTGGTGCTTAAGGCGTAAAGCAGGGCTGCATCAGAAGTGTCACGACTGTTCAGAATGTCGGAGATGGCTTTTTCCTGACTGTATGACGGATATAGCAACAGCCGGATTCTGCCTATTCTTCGGATGACACCGTTGTTGCCTTCGCTGAGTGCTTTGTTAACACGCTTCCTCAGTCTCGTAAGGGTTGTCTGTTCCTTACCCTCGTATTGTATGATTCTTGTGATTTCCTGCTCGGTCATGTTTGTCCAGCCAAAAACTTGCGACAAAAATACTAAAAAGTTTCCAAAATGAACAAGAATTACCCGCAAAAATAGCATTTTTTCTACAGGAAAGGGGCTCTGAATGTGATTTTTTTCAATTTTATTTGGTTATTTTTGCAAAAGTGTGTATATTTGCACCGATTTATACGTAAATAACTAAAAAAAGTAAAACTTAAGCAATAAGAAACTATGAAGACTATGAGAATTCTGGTAATGTCAGTAGCGCTGTCGTTATCAATGAGTGCGATGTGTCAGACTACAGCTCAGATGAAAGCAAAGCAGGCAAAGACTGTTTTGAAGGAAAAGGCTTCCAAGGATGCCCGCAAAGAGGCTAAGAAGATGGAGAAAGAAGGGTGGCAGGTGTCTCCTGGTGCCTTGCCATTGGAGAAGCAGCTGGACAGAGCGTACATGTATGCTCTTGACATTGATGATGACATGAACCCAGTGTATTTCCTCGGTGAAGGCAAGACTATCGGCGAGAACTATGATGCTGCTAGAATGCAGGCTACGGAGCTTGCCCGCCTGGAGATAGTACGAAGCATCAGTTCTGAGGCTACCAGCTTGATAGACAATATGGTAGGCAATAAGCAGATGGGCAGCGAAGAGGCTGCTACGATGACTACCATGCTTAGTGAGTCGAAGACAATCAGTTCTCAGAAATTGGGTCGCGTGATGGTGGCCGTTGAGGCTTTCCGCGTTCTGCCGAACAAGAACAGGGAGGTGCTGGTGCGCCTGGCTGCCAAGTCTGCGGATATCAAGGAGATTGCCAAGAATGCTATCCGCGAAGAGATGGAGAAGCGTGGCATGAAGATGAGCGAGCAGACAAGGGAAATGCTGTCCAAGTAATTCATAATTCATAATGCATAATGCATAATTTATGCTAAAGAATAACAGTATCATACGATATGCAGGCATAACGGTATTGGCGTATGTCATTATTGCTATCTACGGCCTGCTGGCTTTCAACCTGAAAGTGTTCAGCCCTGTAGCAAAGGCTATCGGCGACTATTCCTTTGAGGATTTCTACTACCAGATATTGAGCACGTCAGATGATGTTGACACCAACCGCGTGGTTACCATCGTGGATATGACAGAGCTGTTCAGCCGCCGCGAACTTGCGAATACTATTTCTGAGATTTCAGCACTGAAGCCTAAGGTGCTGGGGGTGGATATAGTGTTCGAAGGCCTGAAGGAAGATACTATCGGTGACCAGATGATCCAAGAGATAGCACGTCAGAGCAATGCGATATTTGCCTACAAGATTATTGACAGGACAGGTGAAGAGATACACTCGTTCTTCATGCCTAATGACTCTATAGCAGAGGGCTATGTCAATATGCCGAGGCAGCTGTATGGCGGTCTGAAGCGTAACCTGAGCGTGGGGCGCGCGAACAACGGCAAACTGTATCCGTCGTTCATCAAGAAGGTTGCTGACCGCTATGCTGGTGAGGAGGTGATGCCGCTGACAGACAAGGATATCCGCATAAACTTTGCCCCGACACACTTTGACATAGTAAAGTACTCGGATGTCATGCTGCATCCCGAACTGATAGAAGACCGCGTCGTGCTGCTGGGTGCCATGAAGGAAGAAACGGATATGCACTATACGCCATTGGGCAAGATTGCCGGCACGGAACTGCTGGCATACGGCGTTGCCACAATGCTGAAGCATGACGATGTGAAAGCTATCACGGGATGGCCAATGTGGCTCATATCATTCCTGGTGGTGATGCTGGTGACTATAGTCAGGTCGCTGTATATGGAATTTGCGGTAAAGCGCAAACTCATATTCCGTACCGTGCTGTCGCTGGGCCTTGCTGTCGGACTGGTGGTATTCTCTGTTGTGGCAGTGTTTGTATGGATAGGATTCATACTGTTCTGTGAATATAATATCAGTATCAACTTGGGATTCGCCATCGCTGCGACGGCTGTGATACCGTCAGCGATAAATCTGTATGATACGATAGTAAACTATAAAAAGTAAAGAATAATGAATAGAAGATTATTTTCAGCTCTGGTCTGTGCTTTTATGATGTTTGCCATGACGGTACAGGCGCAACAGCGACTCGTTGTGACGGCTGTCACGGGGAATGCTGAATATATAAATAAAGGTCATAAGACTCCGTTGGGCAAGGGTGCGACCCTCGACATGGAGACAATGGTGTATATTCCGTACAACGGCTCGCTGACGTTGATTGACGAGACCAGCAACAAGGAATATACCATCAAGATTATCGGCTGGGCTGCACTGGAAGAGAAAATAGCTGCCAGCAG
>JAUNIK010000450.1 GCA_030523505.1 Prevotellaceae bacterium
GTGAGTCCTGGAACCATTGACAAGTTCGTGCGTCCTGTAATAGAGGAGAATGGCTTCAGGATTGGAGAGGACATCAACCTTGTTCATGCTCCGGAACGAATTATTCCCGGCAACATGGTTTATGAGTTGCTTCACAACAACCGTACCATTGGAGCCGACAGCAAGGAGATAGGTGAAAAGGTAAAGCAGTATTATGCCTCCTTCTGCCAAGGTGAAATCGTGGTTACCGACATCCGCACAGCAGAAATGACCAAAGTGGTGGAAAATACTTATCGAGCTGTGAACATCGCCTTTGCCAACGAGCTTTCAAGGATCTGCCGCCATGACAATATGGATGTTTATGAGATTATCAAGATTTGCAACATGCACCCTCGTGTGAACATCCTTCAGCCCGGCCCTGGTGTAGGCGGGCATTGCATCTCTGTTGACCCGTGGTTCCTTGTTGGCGACTATCCCCAGTTGGCTAAGGTGATTGATGAATCCATGAAGACCAATGACTACCAGCCTGTTTTTGTGCTTGAACGCATCCATGAAATTATGGAAGAGAATGACATAACCGACCACTTCAAGATTGGCCTATATGGCATTACATACAAGGAGAACGTGGATGATATTCGTGAGAGTCCCACACTCCAGATGCTCGACATCCAAAAGCGCCATCTGGCACAACCGCTGAAGACATTTGATCCCTTCTTCACAAACAAGAAGATTGTAGAGAACCAAATCCTTGACTTTGACCAGTTCCTCAGTGAAGTGGACATGGTGGTGATTATGGTGAAGCATGACCATATCAAGCAGAACTGGGACAGACTGAAAGGGAAGGTGATTTTGGATTGCCATAACATCTGCCCGTTTGAGAATGTTTATCATATATAATCGACAGGAGAAATAAGAATTTTAATGATGAAAAAAGTAATGTTGGTGTTTGGGACGCGACCGGAAGCCATAAAAATGTGTCCTTTGGTGAAGGAGTTCCAGATGAATCCAAACGAATTTGAGACTATCGTTTGCGTAACAGGCCAGCACCGAGAGATGTTAGATCAGGTGTTGCGAATCTTTGAAGTGACACCTGACTATGATCTGAATATCATGAAGCAAGGGCAAGATCTGTATGATGTAACAGCGCGAGTGCTTACCGGCATGCGTGATGTGCTGAAAGAAGTCAAGCCCGATGTGGTGCTGGTTCACGGAGATACTACCACAAGCACTGCTGCCGCACTTGCTGCTTTCTACCAGCAAATCCCGGTAGGACACGTCGAGGCTGGTCTCAGGACGCATAACATTTATAGTCCGTGGCCAGAAGAGATGAACAGACAGATTACAAGTCGTATTGCTACATACAATTTTGCTCCTACGCCACTCAGTGAAAAGAATTTGAAGGAGGAAGCATCACATGGAAAAGTCTATGTGACCGGCAATACTGTCATTGATGCATTGCACATGGTTGTTGAGAAATTGAAGAGCAACAAAGCTTTGGCAGATGAGCAAGGCAACGTACTGAGGGCTGCTGGCTATGACATAAGTCGCTTGGACGGTGGGAAGAAACTTGTGCTCATCACCGGTCATCGCCGCGAGAACTTCGGAGAGGGTTTCATCAGTATGGTGACTGCCATGAAAGACCTTTCGGAGAAATATCCTGACGTGGACTTTGTGTATCCCATGCACCTGAACCCGAATGTGCGCAAACCTATTCACGAAGTATTTGGCGACAATCTGAAAGCATATAAGAATTTCTTCTTTATCGAGCCTTTGCAATATCTTGAGTTTGTTTACTTGATGGAGAAATCCACAGTTGTCCTTACCGACAGTGGCGGCATACAGGAAGAGGCACCTGGTCTTGGCAAGCCTGTTCTTGTGATGCGCGACACCACAGAGCGTCCCGAAGCACTTGAGAGCGGTACCGTACATTTGGTTGGAACCAACCACGATCTGATTGTAAACGAGGTAAGTACACTGCTTGAAAATGAATCTGCCTACGAGAAGATGAGCAAGGCGGTCAATCCTTACGGAGACGGCAAGGCATGCAAAAGAATAGTTGCTGCACTGACGATGATATAAAGATGTTGAGACTGAAAGACATACAGATTGTTGAATCACGTGCCGGGCTGAAACAAATTCCTGAAGGCAAGACGCTCATCAACACGATTTATGCCTATTCATATGTCGTGGCTCAACAAGATGGTTTCTTTGCTGAGGCGCTCCGCAAATGTGACTATTTGATGCCGGACGGTGCCGGCATTGTTAAAGCCTGCCGATGGCTGAAGGCAAAGAGCCAGCCACAACAGCGCATCGCAGGATGGGACTTGTTTATGTTCGAGATGCAGGCCATTAGCCAAAGAATCGCAACTCCCAAGGTGATGTTCCTCGGCTCGAGCGAAAAGGTGTTGTCGCTGATTCGGAAACGGGCTGCGCATGACTTTCCGAAGATGGAGATCATCACTTATTCCCCACCCTACAAGCCGGAGTTCTCTGCCGAGGACAACCAGGCGATGATACGCGCCATCAACGATGCCGCCCCAGACCTGCTCTGGATTGGAATGACGGCACCCAAACAGGAGAAGTGGGCGTACCGTCATTGGCACGAGCTCGACATCCATTGCCATTGTGG
>JAUNIK010000451.1 GCA_030523505.1 Prevotellaceae bacterium
GAACGAGAACATCTGGACCGAAAAGCGAAATATCGGTCAGCGCAGGAATATCCTCCTCACCTTCAGTTATCGATTCTCGAGAATGTAAATCATTACTTCACACTCTCCCATTCATCACTGCGTCACAGGGCTATTTCCTTATCCTGAGGATATTGAGGGAGTATGGCTCGACAACAAACTCGGGATTGTAGCCTTCAAGGGCGATGTGACGGCGGGTTGGATATACTACGGTTGGATTGTCGAGGGTGTTCTCCTCATCGCCGCTCTTCGACTTCATCTGGATGAGGTCGGCACCTGCAGCACAGAAACCATCAAGATGGAGCACGGCACTCTCATAGTTCTTTGAGGTGTTGACAATCTTCACTACCATCTCGCCTGTGGCATCGTCCATTCCTGCCGAGGTGTAGATGCCCGGAGAGGTGGATCCATGAAGTTCGGTCTGGAGTATCTGCTCGCCATCAAGGTAGGCTGTTATCTTATTGCCATCGACATCAACACGCACATCGTACCAACGTCCTGCCTCCACACTGCCCTTGGTCTGACAGAGGGCTGTCTTGCCTCCGTTGCATACTTGCTCGATGCCGTGCTGGGAGTTCGACCAACCACCGATATTGAGCCAGCAGTAGTTGTCGTTGTCCTCGAAGTTGAACATAAGGATGAATCCTTCATCGCCGGAGTTCTTGCGGGCACGCATAGTGGCTGTGTATTTCTTGCCTCCAATAGGAATGTTGACAAGGGCGGTGTTGCTGCCTGATGGGGAGTTCTGGGTGAGTCCGTCGCGACCGAACGACCATTCTGTTGAGCGTACGGTCATCTCGTTGGCTTTGGTGCCAGTGGTGAACAGCACATAGTCGCCTGCCTGTATCTGGATGTCCTTGAATGTGGCACTGGCGCCCCATGTGGCTACGCCTACATAACTTGAATCTGGGGTGTAGATGTTCTTCTCAGGGAATGTGATATCGGTTCCCTCGGTTACCTTCAGCACTCGTGTAGGGAGGTTCTCGGCCATGAGTTTCTGCACATAGTATGATGGTGTGCCCATCACTGCGTGGTTGTTGAAACGTATCATATCAGGACGCCAGCGGGCATCGTTCTCGTTGACGAAGATTGGTGCATACGAACTGAGTGCCACCTGATCGCCGTTGTTCTCCATGCCCATCATGAACACTGCCTCGCCAAGGGCTGCATTGAGGTTGCCTATCTTTCCGAAACTCTGTGTCACTGCGTACTCGCCGCAATATACTGATGGCCATGAGCGTGAGTAGGTGTCGTACTTATGGAAGTTGTCGGCAAACCATGCCGGTGAGCGGTAGTAGTGCTCATCGACAAGATCGACCTTATCCTTTGACTCCCAACGCGGATCGTCGGTGCCCCATGCTGCGACATCGCCGATGATGTGCATCTTTGGATATTTCTTCAGGATGGCTGTGCGGAACACACGGTAACGGGCGTAGTAGTTGTCGGAGGTCTGACCGCCATCGTTCTGGTTGTTCTCATTACCTATCTCTATATACTCGATGTTGAACGGTTCGGGATGGCCGTTCTTTGCACGTAGTTTTCCGTATTTGCTGGTGACAGGTCCGTTGGCGTACTCCAGTGCGTTCATGCACTCATCAACCCACATACGGAGGGAGTCGAGGGGTGTGACGCCTCCATGCCAGATTCCGATGTTGACTACATAGAGCGGCTTGGCTCCGAGGTCTTCTGCCAACTGGAGGTACTCGTGGAAACCGAGTCCGTCGGTGGTGCGATAGCCCCAGTTCTTGTTCCAGTGGCCTGGGCGCTCCTCGATAGGACCGATGGTGCGTTCCCAACGGAAGGCATTGTCGGGGGTGTCCTGTCCTTCAACGAAGCAACCGCCTGGGAATCGCATGAAGCGTGGGTGCAACTCATAGAGCATCTCGACGAGGTCGGGACGGAGTCCGTTCTCGCGGTTCTTATATGTTGGCGGGAAGAGCGACACCACATCGAGGTAGAAGTCGGAGTTGCCCTTGGAACTGATAACAAACTGTGCATCAGGATCGGTGGCATTCGACTTGAGGGTGGCTGTGACATGCTGCCAGCCGCCTTTCGAGAGGTTGACATCGAGTTTTACGGATGAATAGAAGTTGACACCGCGCTTGCCTTTGAGCATTGCGTAGAAGCCACGGCTGCGGTTCACCTTTATCCACATGGACAGTTTATATTCGCGGCCTTTCACGACGCTGATGCCCCAGAAGCCGTTGTTGATGACTCCGGCATCAGTATCGCCGATGTTGGAGGTAACGACATGGAGGGCTTGCTGCTGGGCTTTGTTGAGGAGGTTGTCCTTGACGATGGTCATGCGCACATTGCCGTTGACAGAGAGGTATGGCGTCCATGCCTCAGCCTGTGTGGCGTGATCTTCGAACGAGCGGTTGCGTATCAGTTCGGCATAGATACCGCCATCAGCGGCATGGTTGATATCTTCATAGAAGATACCATAGAGCATAGGACTGATGTCAGCCTGCGGGTGTTTGGCATCAATACGGATGTCAACCTGGGCTGAGAGGTGAGAAACGGGAAGTAAACAGAGAAATAAGAAACTAAGAATATTTTTCATAAAACG
>JAUNIK010000452.1 GCA_030523505.1 Prevotellaceae bacterium
GATTGCTGCTTCCACTTCTTTCAGTTCGATGCGGAAACCACGAATCTTCACCATGCCGTCCTTTCGTCCGACAAACTCCACATCACCGTTTTCCCTATATCGAACAATGTCTCCAGTGTGGTACATACGGAGTCCGTTATACTCTACGAACACCTCTGCAGTCTTCTCTGGCAAACCAAGATAACCGCGTGCTGGTTGATCTCCTGCCACACAATATTCACCGCATGCTCCTGGAGGGAGACGATGACCTGACTTGTCGAGAATGTATCCTTGGATAGTTGGGAACGGACGACCAAGAGGGATATTCTTTTCCCAATGCTTGATTGGGAAGAGACTTACACCACAGGTATTCTCTGTAGGGCCATATCCGTTAAGTATCTTATAAGAAAGACCTTCTGGATTGACAGCAGGAAGTTTTTCTCCACCCATACCAAGATAGCGCAAGTGCTTTACCGAAGGATAGTTCTGGAGGAACTGTACACCCACCTGTGTTGTCATGAATATCTGAGTGACATGCTCGCTCTCCATGTATTCTGCCAGCATCTTCAGTTCAAGACGCATGCTCTCTGGGATGACTACAAGTGTACCTCCGTTGAGAAGTGTGCAGAATGTGTCCATCATGCAGACATCAAAACCAAACGATGCATAAGCAGCAGCCACGCAATCCTGAGTGTAGAAATCTGCCTTTGAGATACCGTGAGCAAAGGTCACGAGGCTATGATGCTCAATCTGCACACCCTTAGGTTTTCCTGTAGAACCTGAAGTGTAGAGCATCAGGAGGAGATCATTTGGAGCTACAGCAGACTGCAACTTGAAGTTTGCTGCACCTTGTTTCTCCATCTCTTTCTCGAGGTCAGTCGTAAGGAGAACCTCTCCATCATATTCATTGACAAGACCTGTAAGTTCAGGTTGTCCGATGAGCAGATGTGCATGTGCATCCTGCACCATATAATTGAGACGGTCTGCTGGATATGAAGGGTCAAGAGGTTCATAGGCACAACCAGTCTTCAGAACTGCCAACGGAATGAGGAATACCCATTCGTTGCGGTCGATGATGATGCTCACCACCTCTTCCCTCAAGTCTTTCTTGCCTGTGATTGCTGAAACCTTATCATAGATGATATTGGCAAGAACATCTGTAGCCTCATCCAACTGGCGGTAAGTATATCGTTTGTCTCCGTAGATGGCAGCCATCTTGTCAGGATGCTCCTGAACATGCTTCTGGAAGAGCGAAACTACGGTGTCTGAATGATCATAGTCAGTGAAGAGAGGTGCATTGAAACTATCGAGTAATGTCCATTCCTTCTCCGTTGTCAAAGATATCTCCTTCAGCTCCTGTTTGCTGATGAATGACTTAGCAACATTCACTACGCTTTCAGCAAAATGCTGCATCATCACCTCAGAATACAAACTTGAGTCATAGTCAATATCGAGAGTAAGTCCTGTCTCGAAGGAACCATTGATGAACATAGCCATAGGAACTTTGGCGACATCAAGTTCGAGAGTCTCTATCTGTACCTTTCCTTCTCTTGTGGCAAGTTCGTCAATCACACCCATCTGACATGCATAACTTATCTGTGGGGTGAAACCATACTTGCTTGCAACTCTTGCGAAAGGATATGTCTCATGGTCTATAGCTTCTTCAAAGACCGAAGAGGCATGTTGAAGAAGGGATGCCACGGAGTCTCCTGTGCCTACATGCAATGCCAAAGGCAAGGTATTGACAAACATACCTGCTGTGTCACTTACCTTCAAGTTGCTGCGTCCATTGGAGATGGTTATCATCGTCACTTCCTCTTCACAAAGGTAGCGACTCACTGTAAGTGATGCTGCCGCAAGGAAGAAGGCTGCAGGAGTGATGCCATGCTTGTGGCAGGTCTCCTCGATATGGGCTGAAGGGATATCCACACTTATGGTGCGCTGATGATGATCAAGTGAATCCTCATAGATATCAGGCAAGAGTCTGGAAACTTCTTCCACACCACCTATCGTTTTGTCGAAATACTCCTCGGCAGAAGAATCCATCACCTGATCCTGAACAAACTGATAGTAATCATACTCCTCCGCTTCTATCGCCTCACCATCAAGTGCCTGACATATCTGCTGATATATCATATTGAGCGAAGCACCATCACCGATAAGATGATGTATGTCGGAGAAGAGCACTACGTCCGTTTCTGCACCGTCTTCTATCTCGAAAATCTCAAAACGGAAGAGAGGACCCTTGCTGAGGTCGAAAGGACGAGTGATGTCCTTCTTATGCTCCTCAAACGCTTCAGCTGTCATCTTTGTGACAGGAATGTCAAGTTCAAAACCCTCGATAGGCAGCTGTACCACCTCTCCTCTGTCATTGCTAACGAAGTGGCATGTCATGTATGGATGTGCTGCGAGAACTTTCGCAACAGCGTCCTTCAGTCTCTCTACGGTTGTTCCCTTTGGGAAGGTAAGGAGGTCAGGAAGGTTATAGAGGATGCTGCCTGGATTTGCCATACACTCTGCATACACACCCTGTTGTGGGAATGAGAGTGCCACCTCCTTCTTCCTGTTTTCGTAGCGCAGCGTTTCGTCTTCGTAGCGCA
>JAUNIK010000453.1 GCA_030523505.1 Prevotellaceae bacterium
AAGCTGATTCCATACTTCCTTAAGACGTGGGAACAGCGATGGTACTTAGCGGCAGAACCAGACAATCATCATCATGGCATCTCTATTTTTGCGTTAGAGCGAATGGAGAATATCCGCCTGACTGAGCAGAAGATGAAACCTTCGAATAACATCACAGCAGACGAGTACTTCGAAGGCAGTTTCGGTATCAATCATAGCGATAATCAAAAGGCTGAGCGTATTTTGATCAAGGTTTATGGTGCTCAGGCTAATTATGTTCGTGCCCTACCCATCCATGAGTCGCAGATGGAGCTGGAGAGCAACAGCGAATACACTCTGTTTGAGTACCACATCGTGCCATGCTTCAACCTATATCAACAACTTTTATGGCACAGAGAGAAACTTGAAGTCGTTGAACCATTGTCTATGCGCGAAGAGATGGCTCGAATAGTAGATACAATGGCTTCTCACTACAAAAAATAGCAAAAAACCAGTTATTTTTACGATTCTACGAAAAGGTCGGACATGTTTTGTCATGTTCGGCCTTTATCTTTGCCCCGTCAAATTAAAAAATACCAATATGGAAGTAGAAAGACTTATTGAAATGCTGGACTCAATGATGGAGCAAGCATATGATGGCAATTGTGGAGTAACATTTAATGATGGCTATTCTATCAACCGAATCTACATGGATGATGACGGAGACATTTGTCTGGTGTCAAACGAGATGGATCTGCAGGAGCTGGATGCAAGCGACATCCGCGCTGTGATTGAAGACCTTGAGGATGATACACAAGTCTATTTCGTCGTTTTCGATGACTGGAACGATGGCACTTACTTCAAGATCAAGAACTCATGGGAGTTCGATTGTGATGGTAATGCAGAAGTAACAACTGAATTATGTGACTAGAACAGAGTAATAAACCCTAAAAAACATGTAAGTATGAACGACCTTATGTTTAAGATGTTGAAAGCTGCCGTATGTGCAGCAGCAAGCTATTTCGCTGGCAAGGCTGTAGATTCCGCCCTGAAGAGCAACACGAAGAGTGCTTAATAATAATCATTTAACAAACAACAAACATTATGAACAAACTATTTGTAGGTGCCTTGGCCTTTGCCACTGGCGTATTCGTTGAGAACAAGTACAATGTCGTAAAGTGCATTATCAGCGCTTGCGGTAATGTTGAGGAGGCTGTCCCTGAAGAGGAGCTGGAAGAGGAGTTTGAGCCTGCTCCCTCTGAGTAGCTCAATGATGACATGACGTATAATCACTTAACTACGTAACAATGGCGACAAACAACAACTGCAAGGCATCGTATAAGATGAAGAGGAACCAAGCCTACATCATCTGTCGCATCGTGGCTGACACTCTTGGGTTAGACCCAGATCAAGTCACTCCTGACTCCAAGCTGGAGAACTTGGGTGCCAATGTCCAAGACGTCTCGGATATCATCTCTTCCATCAAAGCTAGTACCGATTACCCTTTAGAAGGGGAGGCTGAAGAACTGGCTGCTTCAATCACCTACGTCGATGATCTCATCGAGAAGGCTTTGGGCGAAAGCTTCTTCGGCAAGAGCCTGATCGATGACGAGGAGGATGACGAAGAGGTCGAAGTGGATCCAGACGCAGAAGAAGAGCGGTTTAACTCATTCCTGGAATTCTACAACAACGGCGATTACGACGACTACGAGATCAAGAAACTCTCCGACATGTTTCTGAACGAGGCTGAGAACTGCAAGGATAGTGTGATTGCTTCAAAGTACCGTTTAGTATCGACTGTCGTGCGTATGCAGTTCTTCGCCAAGGAATGGATCAACTACAGTTTCAGGAATTATCCAGATGACGATCTTCGTCAGGAACTAACTGATTATTGTGTCGCTGATGCCCTTGTGACTATACAAAAGTCTATTGAGGGCAGGCGTAAAGGCACCGAGGATCTGCTGGTTCGTGACATGCTCAGCATGATTCATGACTACTGGTATGACGTCGAGAGTACATCAGACATCCTCAAGAAATACGGAGAGCTCGAACTCGAATATGCTGATGCGGATGATGATTGCATCTTCAACCACGACTGGCTGCTGCAAGTATATTATGCCGTGCATAAGAGGCTGTCTGACATTGATTCTACTCGCGTGGAACACGAGAAGGAATACGCCGAGGCTTACAAGGAGTTCTTGCAAGACTACGGTGAAATCGGACCTCGCGAGCGTAAACGTCTGGAGCGTGATCGTGTACGTCTGAATATCACAAAAGAGCGCGCCCAGGAGTTAGAGGCAGATGCACTCACTCCATCCCTGACCAAGGAAGAGCAGCAGTATCTGGACGAGTATCGGGAGATGATGGTGGACTATGGCGGTGAGCTCGGGCCGATCGAGAAAAAGCGCCTCAACCGCCTCAGGTTCAGACTCGGCATCGAGCGTATCCGAGCCTTCGAGCTTGAGTTGCTGTAACGATTGACGCTTACATCTGCAGACCGCAACTCTCGAATTTCCTCACAATGCACGCCGCACCTACACAGCCGTCCGTCATCTATTTGAGATGAAGCGCACGCAGTTCTCAGGCGTGAGCTTCAATGAAGACCTGTTCAT
>JAUNIK010000454.1:0-646 GCA_030523505.1 Prevotellaceae bacterium
TTTTTTGCACCTGCAATCATCTTGTCATCAATGTCAGTCTTGTCAAGAGCACCCTTTGCCTTGTCTACACCTGCCATGATTTTGTCATCAACAGTAGTCTTATCGAGAATGTCTTCAGCCTTAGCCTTGAGCTTATCATCGATATCAGTCTTTTCTAAAATGCTGTCTGCTGTTTTCTTAATATCTTTAACCAGTCCCATGCTAAATCTCCTTTCATAATATGCATTGGTTACCAATAAATAGAAACAATTTTTATGTTCAGTATAAGCTAGTATGTTACCTTGCAGTTCTGGTCAACTACCTCGACCCAGGTATTACCCTTTGTGAGTCTGAAATCATTGCCGTTTTCGTCGACAAAGTGAGTTTTATGTGACAGATCGTTACGGTACCATTTGCCCTTAATCATCTGTCCGTTTGTAAAGAGCATTGCCTTACCGCCTGCACACATGTCGATTTCAAGACGTCCCTTTTCGTCGAGAACCTTGCTGGATACCTCCTGAACCAGAATGTTTTTGCAGGTCATCTGTTCGCCGGTTTCCTTATCAACGTATGTGCTTCCCTTGACTGTTCTGCCATATACACCTGCTTCTGCATCCCATTCAAATGCGCAGTGGCTGTATGTATAGTCAAAAGCAACGCTGGTCAC
>JAUNIK010000454.1:656-2550 GCA_030523505.1 Prevotellaceae bacterium
GTATCGATCGGTGCTACGATGGGATCACCGTCTTCTCTGAAGGTAAATCCCTTGACCTTTTTAGGATTGTCCCACATTCCGTACTGAGCGAAGTGATCTTCGATGTTTTTCCAGTCAATGTAAGCGTTATGCGGTGAAGCCTTGTCGGATACTCTGTGGAAAAGCTCTGTGTGTACCATGCCGTTGATCCATGGAACGTAGTTTTCATGGAGATATGCCTTGGCATCCGGACTCCATCCATATCCTACAAAAGCTCCCTTGTATTCACGAACCATATCGATAAAGTATGGACGTGTGCTTCTTACAGGTCCTACGAATTCCGGATATTGACCGTAGAACATGCATTCAAGTCTTGTCTGAAGACCTTCAACAGGGAATTCATAGATTACATCAGCCATTGAAATGTTTGACTGTGGAATAGCATCACCTACATTATCAATTGATACTACGATAGGTCTTGCAGGAAGAGGAGTATCGCTCTCGATTCCTGTAAGTGCATTGATAATAGGTTCAGGCTCCGCCGCCGGAGCTGCAGCAGTATTGCCGCATCCTGTCATTGAGACAGTTCCGGCTATAAGTGCCAGACATAAGCTGAGAATCACCGGTAATTTTTTGTTTTTTTGCATTAGTGACCTCCCAATTCTGATAGTAGTTTCATTTCCCATATATTTTACACTATATTGCATTATATTTCCAGTATTCTCATGTTATAATACATCCCAGAGAGGATTATAACATGTCGGATAGAACAAAGGGATTGACTCTGGCCATTCTTGGCCCTGCGCTCTGGGGCATAATGGGTATTTTCATAAGACCTCTTTATGTAGCGGGAATCACACGCCTGGATATAACATTTGTTCGGTGCCTGATCGGCGGCCTTTTGTATATGGGTCTCATGCTCATTACCAATCCATCAGTGCTGCGCGTTAACGGCAGGGGACTGATTATCTGCATGCTTTATGGTGTATGCTCATATGGAATAGGCTTCGTATCGTACAGCATCGCAATTACCCGAATCAGCGTGGCCATTGCCACTGTGCTGATGTTTACTGCGCCTGTATGGGTGACTGTTCTGAATATCATCATATTCAGAGACAGACCTGAGAAATCTAAAGTGCTGGCGATCCTTCTGTGCTTCATCGGTGCTGTTCTGGCGGCGGATATCATTCATGCCAACATCGGAGGAAGTCTTGACCCTCTGGGTATCATCATGAGCCTGGTAAACAGTCTGGGAATGGCGACCCAGCTGATCATTCCACGATTTTTCAATGGTAAATATGAGAAGGACACCATGATCGCATACGGATTTCTTGGAACGGCGCTTGCCTGCATGCTGGGAACCAAGTGGAGTCATTTTTCCGTAATCTTTACGGACAGCGGAGTCGACTGGAAGCTTATAGTGTGTCTCCTTGGAATGGGAGTGCTCTGCACCTTTGTATCAAATGGCTCATATGTGAAAGCGTCCGAGTACATAGATACGGTTTCGGTCAGCATTCTGTCGGCTGTTGAGGTTGTTGTCGGCGTTATTGTAAGCTTTGCCGTATTCCACGAGAGCATGACTGTGCTCCAGGGAATAGGTGCTGTAATAATCATGTTCGGAGCTTTGTATCCGAACCTTAAGGTGAAATTTGAGGAGCTGCGAGGAACAAGCACGCAGCTGTAAAGCGGAGGGAATTTTATGCATAAAAAAATCAACGTAAAGAATCAGTTGTCACTTAGTCAGGTAATGCTTCCGGCTCAGGCTAATGTAGCAGGTAATGTTCATGGCGGAGAAATAATGAAGATGATGGACGCTTCTGCAGCTGCAGTTGCTCAAAGGTATGCAAGAGGAAACTGTGTAACGGCCCGTGTTGATGAGCTTCAGTTCCATCTGCCTATATTTGTTGGAGCTCTG
>JAUNIK010000455.1 GCA_030523505.1 Prevotellaceae bacterium
AAGAACCTGTGGAGCGTGGAGCCTCCGGCATTGATGGCAGCAATACCAGTAGGTGCCAACACGACATGCTTCTTCTTGGTGTTTTCGGCAATATAGCGCAGGAAAGTCGATTTTCCTGTTCCCGCCTTACCAGTAAGAAACAATGATCGGTTGGTATATTGAATAATCTGGAGCGCGTTCTGCAACTCCAGATTATCCAAGTCTATGGTATTATTGTTATTTGCCATTTTTGAGTTTTACTCCTCACTTATAATATGAGAAGATTATTAGAAATCGTCGAGATTAATCTCGTTCTCGAGTGGGCGTGGCTCTACACCACCCATATCAAGATCTGCAGGGTCGAAGTCCATGTCGAGATGCTTCACCTCGAGCACAACGCTATCTGCGTCGAGCGAATCAGGAACCTCGTAATAGTAGTTGCTGCAGTTATAGTCGTTAGGGCTCACAAGATTAGCATTAGCTTCTGGGAAGTGGGCATGATAATTCTTGAATGCAGGGTTGTTGAGCACCTTTTCGAGGAATGCACCACAGATAGGCAATGCCGTATGAGCACCCTGACCTAATGCTGTCGTGCGGAAATGGATACAACGGTATTCGCCACCTACCCATGCACCAACAACGAGTTTCGGAGTGACACCCATGAACCAAGCGTCCGACTGGTTGTTTGAAGTACCGGTCTTTCCACCGAAGTCTGTATCCTCGATGTTGCCGATGAAGCGACGGAGGCTCTGCGAAGTACCTCCAGCCTCGTTCAAACCGCCCTGAAGCATCTTCTGCATGAGGAAGGCACTACGATAAGGGATTGCCTGTTCCGACTTGTCTGAAGCAAGGTAAACCTCTCGGCCTTTCATGTCAACAATCTTTGTCACGAGTACCGGCTTATGATGCTGACCGTCAGCAGCGATTGTGCAGTAAGAGTTCACCATCTCGAGCAATGACACATCGCTACTGCCCAAAGGCATAGAAGGTGCAGTATCGTCGATATTAGCGTTGACACCCATCTTATGAGCAGTCTCGGCAATACGTTTGAGGCCCATCTCCTGTCCAAGGCGCACTGCAACAGAGTTGATACTGCGTGCAAAGGCAATCTTCAGAGAGAGCGAGTCGTAGGTGAAATATCCCTCAGAGTTCTTTGGTGTCCAGTTTATCTCCCTCTTTGCACCAGCATCCCAAACACGGAAGTTCACCGGTTCGTCACGACGCTTGTCGCAAGGAGTCAATCCCTGGTTCATAGCCTCGGTATAAACGAACATCTTGAATGTACTACCCGGCTGACGACGCGCGCGAGCCTTATCATATTTCCATGACTTGAAGTCGATGTCACCTACATATGCTTTCACATGACCAGTCTGTGGTTCCATGGCAACCATAGAGCAGTGCATGAAACGAACCATATATTTCACTGAGTCCACAACCGACATGTTGAGAGTGTCCATCTTCTTCTCGTTGTCCCAAGAGAACACCTTCACTGGGTGAGGCAAGTTGAGATAATAGTTTACAGAATCAGGATTGTCAGGGAACTTGTCGGTGAGGTACGTGTAAACCGGCTGGCGCTTTATGATATCTTCAATGAAACCGCGGATTGGTTTGCCGTTCTGATCCTGCCAAGGGTCGGTGGTTCCCCAGTGCTCGTTGAAGTTCTTCTGAATCTGTCGCATCTGCTTTGCAGCAGATTCTTCAGCATAGTTCTGCATACGGGAATCAATTGTGGTGTAAATTTTCAAACCACTGGTGTAGAGGTCGTAACCGTTCTCATCGCACCATTCCTTGAGTTCGTCAGCAACAGCCTCGCGGAAATATTGAGCCTGTCCGTCGTAGTTGTTCTCGATACCATATGAGAGGGTGATGTCGAGCAGCTTCAGTGAGTCGCACTCTTCAGCAGTGAGGTCACCGTGGGTAAACATATTATCGAGCACCTGATTGCGGCGACGCTTTGAGTTCTCTGGGTTGCGCTTCGGATTGTAGTAGGTTGTTGCCTGAAGCATACCAACAAGCACTGCCGACTGTTCAACGGTGAGATCCTTTGGAGTAGTCTTGAAGTAGTTACGCGCAGCAGTCTTGATACCGAATGAGTTCGAACCGAAATCTACGGTATTGGCATACATCGTAAGAATCTTTTCCTTGCTGTAGCACAATTCGAGTTTCGTTGCAATAATCCACTCTTTTGTCTTGACAATCAGGATTTTAACCCCTGGAATCTTACCTATTACTCCAGTACTATAATTGGTTCGCACACGGAACATGTTCTTTGCCAACTGCTGGGTGATGGTTGATGCACCACGACCGCCTCGGCCTGTTACAGCATCCTTCGCAGCACCAACAAGTCCCATGAAGTCGATACCCATGTGTTTGTAGAAACGCTCATCCTCGGTGTCGATGAGACAGCGCCAGAACTCCGGATTTACATCCTCGTATGTGACAGGTGTGCGGTTCTCACTGAAATATTTACCGATGAGCACGCCGTCGCAAGTGTAGAGTTCGCTCGCGGTAGCTGTTGTTGGGTCGAGGATTGTTGCGAAACCTGGCGACTTACCGAAAAGCCAGAAC
>JAUNIK010000456.1 GCA_030523505.1 Prevotellaceae bacterium
CACCAGAAACAGGGAAGCATTGAATAGAAAATGACAAGTCATGGAAATCGCCATATTCAATGAGCGCCTTACCCGACAATTGCATGTCTGGAGCCGTGGCTTGACCCTCTATCTCTAAAGTTTCTACTGACACTCTAATACTAGGAACGGTAAACTGGCAACAACTGCCATCTATCAAGTAATCATCTTTGAGTCGACGTGCAAAGATCTGCGCAGTATAATGCTTCTGATAAACACAATCGGTCAAATGTGTATGAATCTCATTATTCTCATCTAAAAATACCTGAACCGTCGGATCCTCATTGAACACCAATCGGTTACCGCTACCATGACAAATATAGAAATCGTAGTCAGAGGGGTTTAATGGGCCGAGGTCGACCTTAGCCTCTATTTCGACATCATGTGGAAGAATATTCTTATTGGCGAGCCTTATCGGACTATTTCGATAGTCCCAGCAGCTATTAAAGCCCCAAAATTGAGACTCGCCATATTTGAGTTCTTCCTTTGTTTTGACAAAAGGTCGGTAAACGATGTAATCCCCAGTGCAATAATCAGAGAGGCATATCTGAAACCGATTCCTACTGTCAAACTCCGTAGCTTCAATGACTTGATCAGAAAGTGTCGGATCCCTTCTTTCATTAACAACATAACAAATGCCCGCTGTGATGTCACCCTCAGCTACTTCTGTATTCAGCACTTCTCCTCTTACCATAAAATAAAGACCTTCTTGATAAGGAGGGACTGCAAACAGTGCCACCGATAGGTGCTCTGTATGCTCAATACAAGATGCCAAAGACATACAGGCCCAAAAAGAAATAAAAAGATATTGTATGCACTTCATTTTATTATTTGTAAATATATAAGCGATCTATTGCCATTATGCCATTGAATAAATTCAATAGGCCAGGACTCGTTCCCTCTCTTCTTGTCCAGCACCCTTGCCACGATATTTGCCCTCGTACATATTGAGCATGTAGGTGACAGTCAGCATCCCCTGTAAGGTAAAATGTGAAAGATTCTTCTCAATGACAGAATTGGCACACTCCATTCGCCATTGCTCTCGGCCCAGATCACTCACTTGCAGTTGGAGAATCAGTTTGTCCGAGCAGAAGGTCTTGCGAAGCGATCCAGAGGCGAAAAAGCGAAGACGATAACTGACAAATCCATCCTGATAGTCCGATTCGAACCGCAGATTGGCGGCTGCCGTTAAGGTAGGCGTAATGCGGAACTGATTATTGAGCGTCAAGGCAACGAGAGGCTGATTGTCTGCCTCTGCAAAATACTGCCGATAGAAGTCCACCTCATAGATAGGCTGATAGCAGCCGAAGCGAGGTGCTGCAGAGAGCGAAAGGTAGAGCTGGTCCTGCTGGTCAAAGTTCTGCGTAGTGAGTATGGACATTCCAGACTCGATATGCACCTGATAATTATTGCTGCTATTCAAATGCATCGGCTGATAGTCTTTTAGGTATTCATAAGGAGAATGGTCAAGAAGCGTAAGACACCTGATCATAGGACTAGTGATGTGATTGATTCCAGCACTTAGAGTCAGCCATTTGTAGCGGCCCGAAGCCTCCACATTATGTATCTCTTCCGACCGCAGATTTCGATTGCCTCCTTCGTTGAGGCACCGATTGGTGAAGTAGAGGAACGACTTGAGCTTCACGTAGTCTGGCCGATGATACTTGAGGTGATAGTACAGTTGCCAGAAAAGTTCGTCTCGCTGCCACGAAAGGGAAAGATCGGGCAGAAGGAGTCTCGTCTCACGATTGTCCTCCCACATCTGTCCTACCCGCAGGCCTGCACTCAGTTCATAATGGCCTAATGGCCTTGAGTACTGGCAATAGGCCTCAAGCGCTTTCTCGCGTATTCCGACCTTGTTTTCCTCCCTTATATACACATTACGTGTAGTGACATTCGTACGCAAGTATTCCATTCCGAGCAGCAGATACCCTTTTCCTACGGGTCGGCTGACATCCAACTGCACTGCATACATCTTGTTTCTTAGTTCGCTTCCGCAAGTGTAGAAAGTTCTTCCCCAAAGATATTCCCAATCTTCGCCAAGCGAAACGAAATCCTCCCCCTGCTTCTGATAGAGGTAGGTAGCATTCAGGTCGATGTTCCATCTGCCAAATTTCCCTGTATAGTAGAAGTTCAGTTCCTGACGTGGCAGAAACGTCACAGTGTGGCGATCCTCCGAGGAATATTCTCGGTGTTCGTCGGGTGTATTCAGCTCATTCCAATTGGTTCGGACTGCGGGTTTCGTATAGTTGCGATAATACCAGTAGGAAGCACCAATCGAGCTGCTGTCATTGATAGAATAGTTCATCATGAGTTTCTCTGAAAGGTTCTTATTGCGCAGGAAGGACTGAGTCTCCTGCCTGATGGAGTTCAGGCTATCGCCTCGATAGACCGACGCGAAGATCAGCCCCTCGTCTTTGACAACCGACAGGTCTCCCTCGATCAGGTTAGTGACTTCGAAGCGCCCGGTATTAAACATCAGGCGAAGCTGGTCCGACCCCTGCCACTCGCTGTTATTCCTCACCTGAG
>JAUNIK010000457.1 GCA_030523505.1 Prevotellaceae bacterium
ATTTTGTGCTTTCGCCTCAACGATGCCTCAATGCGTTTCACTAATTGCCGGAAATAATGTTGGCTGTTGACAACCACCCCTGGCACCAGATGATCACCTACGATTATCGTTGCGCCAAATCCCTTGGCATGAACGCCGTTGCCGGAAAGAAAAGCCCCTCTCTCCAACCTCGAGCCCCCCTCCATCTCCCCCCTCATGGGGGGAGTGTCTTGTGAGTTGCTCTTGTTGATGTACGGCACTCTATGTTTCACTTTCGGATGCCTTTTCAAGATTACCGAGTATTCTCCTGCGGGGAGCATTGTCGGGGTATGTTCAGCCGTGTCGCAGATACGAACTCCCGCTTCGCTGCGAAGCACACCGTCTGTTGTTTGCTGACGGATGCGTGTTCGATTCAGATATAGTATCATTCCTAATTGATTTTACGGTAATTACCATTGTCGAGCAACGTTACAAGACATTGTTTCTGCCAGTTCTTCAGCATCTGCTGAGTGGCGTTTTGCGTCACTGTCGCTCCCTTCACTGCTACCGAATGCGTATGTGCTTCTGTGAACGAGAACTCCTCAGGCAGACGCGAGTAGATATTGTCGTTCTTTCCCTTTCGCGAACGGTTGCCGCTGTTGTTCGACACATCAGGAGTATAGTTTTGAGCCTTGACGGCATTTTCTATTCTCTCGCGGAAGAAGTACATGGCATTGTCGATGAGCGAATCGGCAATTATGTCGAACATATCGAGGAACCCATCTGTCTGCATCTTCTCCACCATTTTCATCCATAGCGTCGGATCTTGCTTCAGGCGTTTCTCCGAACCGTTCACCCCGTGGTGCTCAATCAGTTTTGCGCAGACAGCCACAAGCATCAGGCAGCATGTCATTCGCTGAGCAGTGACGCAGATACGGAAGCGCTGGCGAGCCATCGTGCGGTCATCGTTCTTCATTGTCTCCAAGCGAATGTCTTCAAGCCATCTTCTGCCTCTTGCCTCGAGTTTCGGCAACACGATGGTTCCATTCATCAGTGGCAACAGGTGCGACACTTGCTCGATTCTTTCCTTCTGCAAATCCGTGAGTGTTGCGGGATCATCGTCGAGCGGTGCAAAGGTGTTGTCGGGTGTTCGTGCAACGGCAATACGACTCTGGAAACCGTCGGTGTAGTTATCCACCACACGGTAAAGGGCATCTGGAGTTCCACACATCACCACATTCCACATCAGTCGTTTGATATGCACATTCACTGCATCCACCGAACGAGCCTCGCGGTCATAACTCGATGCATCGTATGCCTGTCGGAGCATGGTGGAGAAATCGCTCACCGACGATTTCCATTTCATCGACACCACATCGGCTTCAGGTGTGAACGAGAAGGCATGGCGACCTTGCACATTCGACAATGATTCGGCAAGGTTGGCAGTGGTGTTGTTGAGGGTTATCCACACCTTCGGCAACTTCGGTTCCACTGGCAGTTCCTTCTTGTTTCTTGAAGCCTTATACTTGTCGCGCCACTCTTCCCACTGCTGGTTATACATCTCTGCCATGGCGATATCCTCACCCATCCAAGCCTTCACAACATCATCCATCTGCCCCTTGCCCGACGCGAAGTCACCAGCAATGTAGGATATGAGGTTCAAGGTGTTGGGTTTGCCGTGAACAACGAGCATCACACCTGTTGCACGGGCACCGATGGCAGGGCATATTGAGGTGATCACAGGCATGGCGAGTGTGTGTCCGGCAGCATCAATCGAATCCTTAACGCCTCTCACCATCACGCTCTTCGGTATGCGGTCATAGTAGAAGAGTTCGTTTTGTGCAAGGACATCATCGAGTTCATCCATAGCCGTTTGATTGCCCGTAACGAGTTGCTGCCGATGCAGTGCCTCGAGCACTTCGCGCAGTCTTTTTGGCATCTGTGTGCGCTTGCCGCTCAAAGCCGAATCAATGCATTTCATCTTCTCTGCCACAGGGAATCCGTCGTAGCAAGGTATCACCTCTGCGAGCAACTGTCGGTCGAAACCGCAGATATGCTTCATCACATTCGCCAACTCGTAGGTCAGCGTGTCGCGATTCGACATTACCGGAGTATTGCCATCGTAGAAGAGTTCCCAGTATTTATCAATGATACAAGAGTAAGGGATGCCCAGGTATGAAGCCTCTCCCCGACCCTCCCCATTAGGGAGGGGGAGTGAAATGTCTTGGCTGTCGGAAGGCGCACTGCCAGAAGGGGTATTTGATTCCCTCTCTAAGGGGAGAGGGACGTCCGAAGGACAGGGAGAGGCAACAAAGAGTTCATCATCCAGAAACAATAGTTTTTCTGTTGTAGGGGTAAAGAAAACCCTGGTGACATCCTTTGCAGCCTTGTCGAACTCCACACCAAGAATCGACGATGCCCACTGCAGGTTTTCCTCGTTCGTCATCTCTGGATGGCGTTTGAATACAAGGTGCAATCCTTCACCACTAAACGACTTCTCGAACATCAGCAGACCTATCTCGTCTTTCTTGGGTCACCAGTAAATCCCCGTGTTTGAATTATTGAGTAAACATGTGTGAA
>JAUNIK010000016.1:0-2564 GCA_030523505.1 Prevotellaceae bacterium
AAGAAAACGCATTATTTTGGCTACTTGTTGCACTATTATTACATACCGAAAAAAAAGATTAGCAAGATAGTTTGGTAATTACACTGGTTTTTCATATCTTTGTACTATATATATAAACTAATAAACCTTATATAAATAATGGAAAAGGAAAACAATGGTTTTTACAAACTGTCATGGTTGCAGAGAATCGGATTCGGTTCGGGCGACCTGGCACAGAACCTTATCTTTCAGACAGTGGCATGTTACCTCATGCTTTACCTCACCACAGTGTTGAAAATCAGTCCGGCATTCGTCAGTGGATTGATTCTCGGAGTGCGACTCCTTGACTGTATTTGGAGCCCTGTGGTTGGTCGGTATATCGACAATCACAATCCGAAAATGGGTAAGTATCGCTCATACCTGCTCTATGGCGGTATTCCTCTGACCATGGCCGCTTGTCTGCTTATGCTTCCGCAAGTGGCAGAGTTGTCGTACACGATGAGGATTGTATATGCAACCGTGAGCTACACCGTATTGAGCATGATCTATTCGGTGGTGAATATCCCTTACGGTTCGATTATGGCAAGTATGACCCGCGACAATGATGAAGTGCTGAAACTCACTTCCACACGAATGGTTTGCGCTAACATCGGCCAGATTATCGTACAGGCAGGATTCCCTATCGGTCTTGCAATGGTCATCAACGAGGCTATCAACTGGAACCAAGCATTGTTTATGGCTATCGGCACCATTCCTGCTTTCATCATTCTGCCTTCACTCCCTGCATTGAAAAATATCTTTGGCAAGAAGGGCCTCTACTATCTGCTTCTCAGCGTGGGTTTCGTAGGATTCTGCATTCTATATATAATAGGAAAGTTCTTTGATGTTGCTGAGTTCAATGTGCTGGTTCAGGCTGCAAAGGTCATGACTGGTGTGGGCTTGCTCGTGGGTTCACTGATGTGGGCACTGGTACCTGAGGTTATCACAGAAGCTGAGTACCGCACAGGAAACCGCCCTGCCGCTACCGTCAACGCACTTGCCGGTGTTGCTTTCAAAGCCGGTTTCTCGTTGGCTGGATTCATCACTCCGCTGGTGATGGGATGGGTAGGTTTCAACCTCGCCAGTGAGGCTTCGGCACTCCCTACAGCACCAATGGCTTGGTTCACCGTGACATCGATATTCGCACTTGTAGGTTTTGTACTTCTGCTCTACTGTTTCAAGGGTTGCAAGGAGCGCATTGCCACCACACCTGAGAAACCTGTGACCTACGGCGAGATGTTCAAGGAGTTTGCTGCAAACAAGTGCCTGCAACTTATGATATGCATCTTCATCACTGTGTTCATGGCATCGTTCATCAGTGCACCGGTGAATGCTTACTATCCAAAACTTGCCGATTACTCAGAATCATCAAAAGAGGCAATCCTCTGGTTTACAACAATAATTCCTGCGTTGCTTCTCATCGTAGTGGGATTCCTTATCTACAAGTATCCTCTTACCGACAAACGTCTCGATGAGATGAACAAGGAAATTGAAGCAAGAAAGTAAATAAGAGCCCTATGACTAAAAAATATTATTTGTGGCCTCATGACTATATGGCCGACCCATCTGTTCATGTTTGGAACGGAAGAATATACATCTACCCATCTCACGACTGGGATGCAGGTGTTGGTGATGACGACAGTGGTGCAGAATACGAGATGAAGGACTATCATGTATTCTCTACCGATGATCTCGAGGCTGTTTGCCGTGGAGAGAAAGAACTCGTTGACCATGGTTGCATACTCAAACTCGAGGATATTCCTTGGGCGAGTCATCAGCTTTGGGATAATGATGTTCAGGAGAAAGACGGGAAGTATTATATGTATTTCCCAGCAAAGGACAAGAACGAGATTTTCCGCACTGGCATTGCCGTTGCCGACAAGCCAGAAGGTCCGTTCATTCCGCTCAACGATCCTATGCACGGTTCATATTCTATCGACTATGCCGTTCTCAAGGACGATGACGGCGAGTACTATTTCTATCTTGGTGGAATCTGGGGCGGTCAGTTGCAATGGTATAAAGACAACAAGATAGCTTTCAACGAGGTTGGTCCATACTGTCCTCCTCCGGGTGATACCGAGGGCATTGTACCAGCAAGAAAGTCGGATGTCGATGCTCTCCCTTCGCGTGTGGCTCGACTTGCACCCGACATGCTTCATTTTGCAGAGGCTCCAAAACCAGTAATCATCGTTGACGAGGAAGGCAAGCCGCTCAAGGCCGACGACCCTCACCGTTTCTTCGAGGCTTCATGGTGTCACAAATATAAGGGTAAATATTATTTCTCATACTCTACCGGTGACACTCACATGATTTGCTATGCTATCGGCGACAACCCTTACGGACCATTCGTGTTCAAGGGTGTTCTCCTCACTCCTGTGAAAGCCGGTTGGACGACACATCACTCGATTGTGGAATTCAAGGGTAAGTGGTATCTCTTCCATCATGATTCGGTTCCTTCGGGCGGCGTGAACAGTCTTCGTTCGCTCAAAGTGGCAGAATTACATTACAACGAGGACGGTACGATTGAGACGATTGAAGGATAGCCT
>JAUNIK010000016.1:2574-8017 GCA_030523505.1 Prevotellaceae bacterium
AAAGTTAATAGTTAAAAGTTAATTAAAGATATGAAACGACTTTTTGTTACCATTATCTGCGCTGTCGGTATTTTGACAGGTGCTAAGGCGCAGGATGTGAAGACCTTCAAGGAGGCTTACAAGGACTACTTCAAGGTGGGCGTTGCTGTGAACCAGCGCAATGTGACTGATTCTGATCAGATGGCTCTTATCGAGCGTGAGTTTAACAGCGTTACGGCCGAGAACGACATGAAACCAGTGAGCGTTCAGCCAAAAGAAGGCGAATGGACTTGGGAGAGGGCTGACCGCATAGCAAACTTCTGCCGTGAGAAAGGCATCAAGATGCGTGGTCACTGTCTGTTGTGGCATAACCAGTTCTGCGATTGGATGTTCTACGACAAGAAGCATAACCTCGTAAAAAAAGAGGTGCTGTTCGAGCGTATGCGCAAACATATTAATACTGTAGTGAACCGCTACAAGGATGTTGTCTATGGTTGGGATGTGGTGAACGAGGCTATCACCGATGATCCTCGTGCCGCACAGCCATTGCGCGAATCGACATTCTACAAGATCTGTGGCAACGATGAGTTTATTCGTAAGGCATTCGAATATGCTCACGAGGCTGACCCAGAGGCAATTCTTTTCTACAATGACTACAACGAGTGCGACCCGGTGAAGCGTGATCGCATCTATAATCTCGTGAAGAGCATGAAAGACGCCGGTGTTCCAGTGAACGGTATCGGTATGCAGGGACACTATAACATCTACGGTCCTTCGGAGAAGGATTTCGAGGATGCTCTTGTGAAGTATTCCAGTCTGGTGGATCATGTCCACATCACCGAACTCGACATCCGTATAAACACCGATATGGGTGGTCAGTTGCGTTTCAACCGTGGCGAGGGTATCAATGTGACCGATGATATCAAACTGCTTCAGGAGACACAGTACGACCGTTTGTTCCGTATCATGCGTCGTCATCACGAAAAACTCGATGCCGTTACATTCTGGAATCTCTCCGATCGCGACTCATGGCTCGGCGAAGGCAATTACCCTCTGCCATTCGATGTGAACTACAAACCAAAGAATCTGTATAAGGTGCTCAACGGTTTCGATGCTTCGGTTGACAATACTGTTATCAAAGAGGACTTCGTGCCAACAGCAACCTGTCAGCCTCGCCAGGAGTGGCCAAAGGTGAACTCACAGGGATATGTACGTTTCCGCATTGAGGCTCCACACGCAAAGTATGTGCTTTGCTCTGCTGGATGGGGTGGCGGCATGAAGGGTACTGTTCTCCGCAAACAGGAAGATGGTTCATGGATGGGCACAACACTCATTCCTGAGGATGAGGGATTCCACTACTACACCGTGCATATCGATGGTGCGATGGTTCTTGACCCTGGCACCAACAGTTATTATGGTGGAAGCAAATGGATGTCGGGCGTAGAAGTTCCGGCTCACGATCAGGCGTTCTATGAAAACCGCACAGACATTGAGCACGGCACAATGCAACTCGTGAACTTCTACAGTGCAAGCACCAACCAGATGCGTCAGGCTTATGTTTATACTCCTGCCGGTTACGGTTCGCTCGACAAGAAGAAGCGCCAGCAGCGTTACCCAGTGCTTTACCTGCAGCATGGTTGGGGTGAGAACGAGACATCTTGGCCAGTGCAAGGTAAGACAGGCGAGATTCTCGATAACCTCATTGCCGAAGGTAAGTGCGAACCAATGCTCGTCGTTATGACATACGGCATGACAAACGACATCAATATCGGTGGTTTGCGCAACTTCAAGATTGAGAACTTCCAGACAGTGCTCGTTGACGAACTGATACCTTATATCGATTCTCATTTCCTCACTAAGGCAAATCGCGAGAACCGCGCTATGGCTGGCTTGTCGATGGGTAGTATGGAGACTCACGCTATCACTTTGAACCGTCCAGAGGTGTTCGGCTATTGGGGATTGTTCAGTGGTGCCACATACACCGTCGAGGAGGTTGACAAGGTGCAAAAACCAATGCTCATCTTCACATCGACCGGTGGCAAGGAGAATCCTAAACTCATCAACGACCGTACTGACGCGCTCAAAGCAGCCGGCTACAATGCAGTGCCTTATGTTAGTCCAGGCACCGCTCATGAGTTCCTCACATGGCGCCGCAGTTTGAAGGAGTTCGCTCCATTGCTGTTCAAATAATAACGATTGCAACAAATAGCACCACCCCAATAATAATCCCTGGTTCATTACGAGCCAGGGATTATCTTATTGATTCTCAAAGGATTTATCGGTTCAGGTACTTCCTGCCGTTTTTGATGAGCAAGCCTTTTGTATTTGCGTTCACACGCTGACCAGCAAGATTATAAACACCGTTATCGTTATCGTCATCGTTATCGTTAATATCAACCACTCCCGCTAGTTTGTCAGGATCAGTGACGGTGGCTTTCTTCAAGGTTATGCCCGTACCGTGAACGATAAGTCCGAGTTGGGCAATCTTGTCGTAGTTGGCTTTCGGGAAAGTGAAGACTGTCACATGGTCGGTGTTTGCTCCACTGTTATAAACGCGACTTGGATTGAAGTCGGCCACATAAGTCTTGCCATCGACAATGAAACTTGGTTTGTCCGACCAGTTGCCATAATAAAGCTGAATATCATCGCCCGAATAAGCCGTCTGGGTATAGGTCAGTTCCAGTTCACATTTCTCACCGGCATTCTGGAACACAGATGCTTCTATATTGATGCCACTACCCCATCCGAGAGGCTTTGTTCCCTCGAAGCACACAACCACCGCCGGCTGTTCGTATTCAGGCCATTTGCCATTGAAATCCTCACCATGATAAGACTTTGCCAAACGTTCCGCAAGGTCTGGCTGGCTGAAAGCAGGGAATGTGCGGAAAGTGCCATCAGTGAGTCCCATCCAATAGAATGTGCCCATATCATTGGCTTTCATCTGCTTAACGAAATAGTCAGCGAAACTGAACATCACATCCCTTCGGATATCATAATCCGTCTTACCATCGCCGCCATCGACATTTGCTGTGCCCCACTCACCGATGATAACAGGTGCGCCCTTCGATACAAGGTGGGTTTTCAATGCGTTGATGGTCTGGTCAACGCCAGCTTTGATAGTAGTGAGGTTGTTGCTCGATATATCAGGATATGTGTGAACCTGGAAGATAAGATGGTTCTGCACATTATCCTCAGGCAGATTCATCTGCGACAACGGATCAGAAAGATGCGAATTCCATGTGCCAGCACCACAGCAAGCACCGTAGGTGTTGACAACGAGATTACGCTGAGCATTGTTGCCACCGGTGTTGCGGACGGTATTCACGAACAACTGTGCGTAACTGTTGATGGCATCGTAAGCCGACTTAGCGATGTTGGCATCGTATCGGCTTGAAGTATTGAATGAAGCGAAGCACCATGAACTCTTTATGTCGAGCATCTCGTTGTAAGACTCGAACAGCAAGTGCTCATCGTAATCCTTGAACTCCTCGGCAATCTGCTTCCATAAATACTCATAACGGTTCTTCACATTGTTGTAGGTATCCATATCGGCTTTGAGCCATGATGTCCAGCTATCATTGTCAGCACCAGTGTCGTGGTGAACATTGATGATGCAGTAAAGTCCCGACTCGATTACCATATCCACCACCTCGTGAACACGCGCCATCCAAGCCTCGTTCACCTTACCGTCCTTTGTCATGTGGTTATACCATGTCACTGGTACGCGGATTGCTCCGAAACCAGCCTCTCGCATCATCTCGAAGAGAGGCTTGGTGGTAGGTTTCTGCCCCCAGCAATACTCTGAATCCAGTCCTTGGCAATTCCAATATGAATCGCTGTTGACATCTGTCGACCTATGGCTGTTGGCATCAAGGGTATTACCCAGATTCCAGCCAAGGCCCATATTCTTAACTGCCTCGGTTGCTGTTTCTATGCTTTGTGCACTGCATGACAATGAGCCACCGCCCATAAAAAGAGCGATGGCCACTATTGTTGTTGAGATAATTCTATTCATTAATTACTATTTTTTAGGGGCACTGTTATATACTGACTCAATAGTATAGTTAGCGTCTGTGCTTGTAGCAGCTTTTACCATTGTGTTAATGAGGGCCGGAGTATTAAGCGCTCCATTCTCGTGGTTGATATACCAGAAGCATTCGCCACCACCACCTTCGCCTTGGTCGTTGTTATTGTTATCCCACAACATCATAGGAATACCAGCAAAATATGATGTACGGCAGATATACTCCATGAAGTAAGCACGGAACGGCTCGTCCTCAGCCTTCTCGCGTGTCTCGCATCCGAACTCACCGAAGTAACAAGGAATACCCTTGTCAACAAATTCCTTCTTGAGTTTGGCGAACATATTCTTCACTGCATTCTCCTCATTATCATTGCCACGGTAGGTATGACCCCAACGTCCAACCTTTCCCTCTGTGCAGAAGTTGAAAGGATCGTAAGTATGAACTGCCACCATGATATGCTTAGCTGGGTCATTAGGAATCTTGAGCAGATTCTTATCGCCAGAAGTAAAGGTTGGACTTGCACAGAATCCTGGGACGCCAATCCAACGTGTAGCATTGTTGCCACCCGTAGAGCGAATAGCATCTACAGCCACCTGATTCCATTCGTCCATAAGTGCATAAACCGGTTTGTAGTTGAAGCCGCCTTGCCAGCCCCAGGCATTATCATGGAGTTCGTTGAAGGTTTCAAAGAGCAACTTCTGGTCGTAATCCTTATAGTATTCAGCAATCTGCTTCCAGGTAGCAACGATACGCTCCTTGATCTTTGTATTTGTGTCTGCATTGGCAGCCGCAGAAATAATGTCCTGCCAATACTCATCGTGGTGGGTGTTGAGGAGAACATTAAGACCAGCCTTCAAAGCCCAATCTACATTCTGCTGCACTTCCTTCATATACCCGTCAACAATAGTGAACTTGCCATCGTTCATGTCCTGATATGGGCCCCATGTCACACACATTCGAACTGTCTTGATGCCATAAGAAGCGAGGTTGGCATAGAGTTCCTGCGTTGGGCGTACACCATCCCAATAAGGAGGATTGCCCCAAGTGATACGGTAGTTGCCAGCAGCATTGTTGCCGTCGTAAGAGTCGAAGTGGTTGCCAAGATTCCAGCCGAAACCGAGGGCCTGTACAAGTGTCGAGGCTGATATCTCTGTTTCTTCTGCAACTGGCTTATTTGTATTGAAATTAAGTTCGAATTTAGGGGCAGTGCGATTTGGATTGCTGAGATCGACAACAGTTCCCGAAGGAATCACAAGATGGTAGTTCTGGTTTGCATCCAGATTAACATCTATCTCGATAGCAGTAGTCTTTGCACTGCGATGGACATTGATTTTTGTGCCATTGAGCATCACTGTTGCTCCATCAGGCACCTTGATATTCGTTGGCTTGTAGTCAAACTCAATCTTAGTAACGCGTGATGCATCAACGGTCTCACCTTC
>JAUNIK010000016.1:8044-15775 GCA_030523505.1 Prevotellaceae bacterium
ATGACGCAAGTACGAGATCTTCCTTGATGGTTGGTTCCTTTTCTTCGGAATCACCACAAGCGGTAATTGTCATGGATAAGAAAAGACCGCAAACGCAGGTCATTAAGGACAAAAACTTTTTCATATATATGCAATAAGGTAAAAAGAGTCGGAGACCACCCTTGATGAAGTGATCTCCAACTCATATTATTCATTTACAAATCATTTGTAGAAGAGCTTCAGCGGTGTGTAGCCACTACCAGTGAAGAGGAGATGCTGCTCGTCGAGAACATCGAGGAGTGGGTCACCAGCGAAGTTTATCTCGATGGTGTAAGTGCCATCACCGTTATCAACGATACGGTCGCTACCAGTAGTGATGTCCTCACCTGTCCATGTTGTTGACCACCAACCTGAAGTGATACGCATCTGTACCCAGTCAGAGCCCTTGGCTGTGAGATAGAATGTACCTGTCTTGATTACTTCCCAATCAGCAGCAGAGATTTCGGCAATACACTCGTTGTTACTATCGTGGCCTTCGAGAGCGAAGCGATATGTACCGTTCCAGTCAACAACACCTGCAGAGCCGTCGCCCTCCCAGATGATTGTTTCCTTCTCGCCACCGTCGCCACCGTCAACCCATATCTGCTTCTCCTGGTAGATTTCGAGGAGGTCGTAATCCTGACCAGTGAAGAGCAAGTGCTGAACATCGATGAGATCGAGGAGTGCCTGGTCGTTAGAGAGGTTGAGCTCTACATAGTAGTTGCCCTTCTCATCCTGCTCGATGAAGTCATTGAGACTCTCAAGGCCCATGTAGTTAGTGCTCCACCAACCTGTTGTGACACGGAGGTTCACCCAATCAGCCTTCTTGTTGATAGCGATACGGAATGGTTCTGTCTTGAGTTTCTCCCAGATTTCAGCAGGGAACTCGTAGCAGCACTCATTCTGGCTGTCACCACCTTCAATACAGAAACGATACTGGCTGCTCCAGTTGATATCACCGAGTGTACCGTCGTTCTTCCAGAATGAATCGCGTACTGTCTCGAAGTGACCTTCGCCACCGTCAACCCATACCTTTTCAATAACATAGAGACCAAGAGGAGTATAACCGCTACCAGTGAAGAGGAGATGCTGCTCATCGAGGAGATCAAGGATAGGATCACCTTCGAAGTTGATTTCCATTGAGTACGTACCATCACCATTGTCAACAATGCGCTCATTTCCAGTTGTGATATCTTCGCCGGTCCATGTTGTCGACCACCAACCGGTTGTGATACGCATCTGAACCCAGTCAGAGCCCTTTGCCTCGAGATAGAATGAACCAGTCTTGATGATCTCCCAATCATCAGCCGCGATTTCATCAATACACTCGCTGTTGAAATCATGACCTTCGAGACAGAGACGATACTGGCTGCTCCAGTTGATTTCGCCATTACCAGCAGGATCGGTATTCAACCAGATATAACGCTTCTGGTAATCCCAGTATCCACCGTTCTTTGGAGCCTCGAATGTATAAGCAGGGCTGTTTACAATCTGACCATCACTGAGGTGGATTGCTACATAACCATTGCCATCAGTAATATCTGAAGGAACCTGGATTACTACACGACCGCTTGCGATACGAAGGAAATCATGTGCATCAACAAAGATTGGTTCTTCGCCTTCTACATAGAAAGTAGCACCAGTTACGAAGTTCATGCCAATACCATAGACAGTGAGTGTCTCATTGCCTTTGAGAAGATCCTCCTCCTGTGCTGAATAGCCGGCAACAACAGTCTTGCCTACAGAAAGAGGAAGACGAGACTCTGCAGTCTCACCAGCCGAGTTGCGAACAATGATCTTACCACTCTCGGTGAGGCCCTGAGGAGCCTTCACACGAATCATTTCGCTGGTAACAATCTCGAACTCAGTAACTTTAATACCACCAGGGAACTCGATTTCAGTAACATCTCCAAAGCCGGAACCGTTAATTGTCATCGGGAAGCCTGGAACTACCACTGTTGGAGAGAACACCTTGATGTTCAGTCCAAGGTTGCCAGAGTCATTAACGTCATCGTCAGTACATGCAGTGAACACTGCTGACAATGCAATGAACAATATAGCAATATTGAGATAGCTAAATAACTTTTTCATATCTTCTATACATTATTATATTACCAACCTTCATTCTGGCCGAGATTGCTGTTGATAAGAATCTCTGACTGTGGGATTGGGAATAAGTTGTACTTTTCGTCCCAGCTACGGGTCTTTGTTGAGCGAACGAGGGTGTTACCGCCATCGGTGATAGTAGCTACAGAAATATTCTTGAAATACTCTGCACCCTTCTTCCAGCGACGAACATCCCAGAAACGATGATTCTCAAAAGCAAGTTCTACGAGACGCTCACGCTCATAACGCTTCACCCATTCTGCACCGTCTTCCTTGAATTCAGGCATCTGGATATCTGCACGATTACGGAGTACATTGATAGCCTCATTGGCTGTCATACCGTAAGTTGCATCATTAGCGCTACCAGTTGCATAGAAAGCAGCCTCAGCGAAGTCGAGATAGAACTCAGCAAGTCGCATCACCACCCATGTGTGCTGGCGCTTTACCTGGTTATCGGCTGTTGTTACACAAGAACCATCAACGAGCTTGCGGAGATAATAACCTGTTGGAGTTGCACCATACTTTGGAGCGGCATTGAAACCACCGACGAAGGTCTCAATAACCTTCTTCTGAGTACCGTTTGTAGGCCACTCATCACCATTCTTAACTACTGTCATGCCGAAACGAGGGTCGAGGCCTTCGTATGGATTCACAGTAAGATCGATAGTTTCGCCAGGATAGCGCTCACCGAATGTCTGACCATTGTCCTGGAACTCATACTGGTCAACAAGGCTCTGTGTAGGGCAGTTTCCCGAAGCACCATTCTCAACACCTACTGGATAGTTTGCCATCTCGAAGGCATTGTCAGCCGCGCGGCCGAGACCAAGAATCAACTCCTTATTGAAGAAAGCATCGTTACCCCAGTTTGCAGTGTAACCGCCAAGTGCGAGGCCCCAAGTCTTTGCATGATCAATGACATACTTTGCTGCTTTTGCAGCCTCATCCCACTTAGCCTTGTCACCTGCAGGGTTGTTCTCTGTGTCACTTGTTGGGTTGTGCAAAGGTGATGCAGCATAGAGCAATGTGCGAGCCTTGAGGGCATAAGCAGCAGCACGAGTTGCACGACCGATTTCCGCATAAGGCTCATCGGTATAAGTGATAGGCAGATAAGGTGCGATCTCATCAAGTTCGTCAACGATGAACTTAACAATCTGATCAGCAGGAGTACGCTTCATGTTGTTTGCCTGACCGTTGGTAAGTGTTGTTGTTACGAGAGGCACATCACCATAGGTCTTGAACAACTCGAAGTAGAAGTAAGCACGGAGGAAACGCAACTCATAAGGGAAGTTCTCCAACTGCTGCATCCAGATATCATAGTTATCGTTATACTTCCAGTCAGAAAGATCCACCTTGTCGATATTCTCGAGGATAGTGTGAATCTCAGCTAAAGCTGTATACGACTTTGTCCAAGTGCTTGACATTGGGTTGGCTGTGCTCCAACCACCATTGTAGTAGTTGTTTACTGCACCGATTTCGAGAGCATACTGAGCCTCGTCAGTAGCACTAGCAAGGAAGTTGGTACTATTGTCAGCCAACTCATTATTGTACATCTGTGCGTAAACATCCCAAACCATATTCTTCACACCATCGTTGAAGAATTCATATGTCCATGCCTCGTCACGGAGTGACACTTCGTGATACTCAAGATCTACACAAGAGCTGAGTGCGAAGACTGCAGGAAGGGCATAAAGGAATAATCTATTTATCTTCATAATTGTACTGTCATTAGAATGTTACTGAGAGACCAATGTTAACACTCTTCATTACAGGATAGCCTGTGCTCAGATTCTCAGCATCCAAAGTCTTGATATTGCTCCATGAGAGGAGGTTCTGACCCTGAACGAATACCTTGGCAGTAGAGATCTTGAGTGAAGAGATTACAGAAGCAGGGAGCTTATAGTAAAGCTCTACGTCACGCATCTTGAACCACTTTGCATTGCGATACCAGATTGTTGACTCCTGATTGTTATTAGCTACAGACTCTGTTGAGAGACGTGGGTAGAGGGCATTAGCACCAGCATTGTCCCAACAGTTCTCATAGTACTCTGCAGAGAGGTTACGGTTGCCAGAGAGTGCGCCCCAAACGCCATCAACATAACGGATGTTCTTGATCTGGTTGCCTGAGCCCTGGAATGTTGCATTGATACCTACGCCCTTGTACTCAGCGCCGAGGTTGATAGCATAGTTCAATGAAGGGAATGATGTACCGTAATCGAGAGCAACGATATCGTTCTGGTTGATTACGCCATCACCATTGACATCCTTATACTTGATATCACCGACCTTCACCTGACCAAACTCCTGACGAGGGCTGTTTGCGATTTCATCCTCACTCTCGAAGAAGCCAAGAGCAACGAGACCGCCAGGAGCATCAGCAGAAACACCAATGATAGAAAGGTTGTCGTATGCAGGATTTTCAATCCAAGCATCAACTCTGCTCTTTGTTGCTGTGAACATTGCACCACCATAAAGGTTCAAACCGTTAGTGAATGTCTTTGCATAGCGGAGACCAACTTCAACACCATAGCTTGATACCTCACCCTTATCGTCATAAGCCGACTGGATACCTACTACTGCTGAGTTCAGCTGGTTAGCAGGAACAAGGATGTTGGTACGCTTCTGGTAGAATGCATCGAATGTGAAGTCAAGCGACTTCAAGAGACGAATGTCAGTACCGATATTTGCCTTATATGCTGTTTCCTGATGGAACTTCTCTGTTGGGAAGGCCTGGAGGAAAGCACCCCAAGCTGTTGAGAAGCTGTTGCCATATACATACGAACCGTGAGAAGCATCCCAAGGAGCGAGCCACATACCTGCCTGTGGAGCGAAGTCTGTGTGCTGGATACCAGCCGAACCGCGAACCTTACCATAATTGATGATTGCCTCGTCAGCATCGTTGTTGGCATAGATATAACCAAGACCAAGGGTTGGGGAGAATGCCCACTTTGCTGGATAGCAACGGTTAGAACCGTTAGCAGCGAGGACAAGGTCAACAAGGAACTTGTTTGCATGATCGTAGTGAGCAGACAACTGACCGTTTGCACGATACCATGTATTGTTCTGACCATCGCGGAGCTCACCCTTGATATTATAGTTGGCATTCAAGCCGAGGTTATCACCGTTGGCAAACTGAGTGTTGTACTTGAGACCAACATTCATTGAAGCCGAACGCCACTGTGTGTTCACCCAATGGTTGAACTGGAGTTTATCCTCTACAGATCCCATCACTGTCTCCTGCAACTCACCTGTTGTAGCATCGTAGTGGTTCCAACCATACTGGTAACCCTTAACATTCTGCTCGTAGATGTTTGAACAGTTGTCGTAAGAAGCACCGATGTAGAACTTCAGGCCCTTGACAAACATGCTGAGATCCTGGTCGAGTACCATGTTAGCCCAAATCTGGCGCTGGTGAGTCTTCTGGAAACCTGTACCCTGCATCTTTGCGAGGAGGTTGAAGTCACCGAATGTCTGGCTACCACCCCATACACCTCCGTTGGTCTGTACAGGGAATGCCAATGCAGGAACCTTATAAAGATGCCACCAAGCATCGTTTGAAGTAACATTGTTAAGACCATTGGTCTCCATGAAGATAGCGAGCATTGAAGCACTTACCTTTGTTGTAGCAGAAACCTGGAAGTCAACATTAGCACGGATATTAGCCTTTGAATACTTCAACTGTGAATCCCAGTTCTCTTGAACAGTGTTCTTATAAAGACCACGAGCATCGGTATAGTTCAACTGTGTGTAGTACTGTACCTTCTCAGAACCTCCGTACATAGATACGAATGCCTGGCTCTCGTGAGCTGTGTTGCGGAATGCCTGGTCCTTCCAGTTTACATTTGGATAAACGAATGGATCTGAGCCATCCTGGAACTTTGCAAGTTCAGCATCGGTATAAGCAGGAGCAAGACCGTCGTTCTGACGAGCCATGTTCAATGCCTTTGCATAGTCGTAAGCACCAACCATGTCAGCGAACTGAGGGTCAAACTGGAATTTGTGAGAATAGCCAGCCTTTACGTGATTGCCACCATTCACCTGTCCGCGCTTTGTCTTAACGAGGAGTACGCCATTTATACCTTCATGACCGTAGAGCGCAACGGCTGCAGCATCCTTCAATACTGTAACACTCTCTACTTCCTCTACCATGATGCGGTCGATAGGACGCTCCACACCATCAACGAGGATAAGGATATCGTTGGCATCAGAATAATTGGCTGTACTGCCTGGACGTGTCTGGATACCACGGATATTGAACGAACCGCCAGTACCTTCCTCACCCTTGAAACCAGTATTCTGGACTGCGGTGAGACCGAGCAGTTTGCCATAGAGAGCATCTGCCAGACTCACTGCTGACGTATGCTGCAACTCCTCTGCTGTGATAGTGGTGGTTGCTGCTGTAGTGAGGAACTCAGAGATCTCCACTTCATAGCCGAGGTTCACCTTCTGGGCCTGCTTGTCGGCAAGCTCCACCTGCGCACTTACTGCCAATGGAGCAGCACAGAGGCCCAACAGGGTATATCTAAATATTTTATTGATATTCATAATTATTTATGATTTAATGATTTGATACATCAACAATCACTTTTCATATATTACCAGCCTGGGTTCTGAGTAAGACCATAACCCTTCTGAACCTCTTTACGAGATACAGGATCAAGATACCACTTGTTTGTCCAGAAGCCTGGCTCCCACCAGCGACGAGCACCAATAGAGATTACAGGACGCTCATACTCGAAATGAGGCCATGCTTCACCATCGGTATAAGAGAGGTTTGAACCTTCCATACGATTGCCATCAGCATCGAGGCGATAAGTATGAAGCTCATGGAGAGGCTTGCAGAAGAGATCCTGACGCATACGACGAATCATGTCATATACACGGTCACCGCACTCACCACCAATCTCGCAGTTACGCTCACGAAGAATCTCGTTGAGGAGAGCCTCTTTGTTTGCAAGATCGGTAAGTTTAAGATCTGGATTCATATCCTCAAGTTTACCAAGACCTACGCGTGCACGAACATAATTTACTTCATTGAGAGCTAACTGATTCTGTCCAAGTTCTGCCAAAGCTTCAGCCTTGATGAGGTAAACTTCTGCCAAACGGATGTAAGCAACACCGATAGCTCTGTCATCCATCTTGCTTGAACTGTGGTCGAACCACCATTTGAAACGCTTCAAACCAGACTTATTGTCCTCTGCATTGTTGAGGTCACCTTCCTGCTGGAGCACACCGTTCTCCCATGTGTCAACATAGGTATGGCCACGATAGTCGCCTACTGTTCCTGAAGGGAAGTTATGGCGTGGCACAGCAACTGTCTCATAGAGACGTGGGTCACGGTTTTCAAAGATATCAACATATTCTCCATTGATCTTGCCTTTGCCAGCACCATAGATATCAGCCTCAGCATATGGATAATTTGTACCATCAGCCATACCGAAGCACTCCATGAGTTCTGCTGTTGGAACCTGACCACCCTGACGGATACAGTCGATGGCATAGCCATCCCAGCCCCAGCCCCAGCCACCTTGACTCATTGTAGTAGTCAAGTGTGTGTCGCAGAGCTTCTCGGGATTTGTTTCAGTATTACGATAGCGGGATGCCTCGCGG
>JAUNIK010000458.1 GCA_030523505.1 Prevotellaceae bacterium
CCGGGGACACACGGATTTTCAGTCCGTTGCTCTACCAACTGAGCTATGGCACCATCATTTTTTTGTTGCAGTAAGGTGGTGTTCCTTAATTGCGAGTGCAAAGGTACTGACTTTTTTTGAAACCACCAAACTTTTCGAGAACTTTTTTGCAAATTTCTTCAATTTTCCCCGATTTCATCGGTATTTTGCTGGTTTGAAATACAGAATACACCTTATTATATTAAGAAAGAAGCTCTTGCACCGAAATGTCCACACACCGTGTCTGTGGCTCTCCCCCTCGGGGGAGCGGGGAGAGGGGCTTTTATTTTTTCAGTGGATTCCATCCTTGTGCGAGTAACTCAAACTCGTTTCCATCGCGAGCGATGAGCGCCATGCCAAGTTCCGGACGAGTGATATGGCCGATGAGTTTCACACCTTCGATGTTCTGCACTTTCTCATGATCGCCGATAGGTACGGTGAAAAGCAGTTCATAATCCTCACCACCGTTGAGAGCACAGGTAATGACGTTCATATTGAGCTCTTCTGCCATCACGGCTGTCTGGTAGTCGATAGGGATATTCTGCTCATAGATGCGGCAACCGGTGTTGCTCTGCTTGCAGATATGATGAATCTCAGATGAGAGGCCGTCGGAGATGTCGATCATTGATGTAGGGCGTATTCCGGCTTCACGCAGTTTAGCAAGAATGTCACCACGAGCTTCAGCCTGAAGCTGACGTTGGAGAAGATATTCTTTGCCTGCGAAATCAGGCTGGAAGTTCTTCAACTCTTCCAATGCACGCTGATCGCCTTTCTTCTGTGCCTCGTCAACCTGCTGATAGTAAACAGATTTCTCGCGCTCCAACAGTTGAAGTCCCATATATGCAGCGCCAAGGTCGCCAGAGACACAAATTAGGTCGGTGTCTTTTGCACCAGAACGATAGATGATATCTTCTTTCTTAGCCTCACCGATGCAGGTTATTGAGATAGCTAGACCGGTGTAACTTGATGTTGTATCACCACCCACGATGTCAACACCCCATTTCTCGCATGCTAAACGAAGACCATTGTAGAATTCTTCGAGATCTTCAACGGTGAATCGCTTGCTGAGGGCAATGCTTACCACAATCTGTCGTGGGGTTCCGCCCATAGCGAAGATGTCGGATATGTTCACCATAGCCGATTTGTAGCCTAAATGCTGCAAGTCGATATATGTAAGGTCGAAATGTACTCCTTCCATGAGCATATCCGATGTCACCAATACTTCAGAGTCTGGGTAGTGAAGCACGGCGCAATCATCGCCAACACCCTTGATTGTTGTTGGGTTCAATGGTGGAAGGTTGTTTGTGAGACGGTCGATAAGACCGAATTCTCCTATTTCACTTATATTCATTTTTTTGTCTATCCTTTGTTCAGCACGGAGTTCTTTGAGTTCTTCATCACATAACTCTGGATGTACTCGTTGAACTGTTCCTGCTGGTCGAGTTTGAATTCAATATGTATTGGAAGGATGAACAGATTGTTAATCACCTCTTGCGAAAGGCCATCGAGATGGTGCAGACGAGTCACATCCTTCTCGGTTGTTATTATGATCTTCTTTCCTTCCATCTTTTCGAAGGTGGAGTTTATCTTGTCCAGATCCTTCTTCCTGAACTGATGATGATCAGGGTAGGTGAGGGTAGTGATATTCTCCGAGTAGGCTTTCAAGTCGGATATCATCTGCTCTGGCGATGCTATTCCCGATAGTACCAGTATTTTTGTGTCCTTATCCAGCGAAGCCAACTCACGTCTCTTCTTTCCTTTGTAGGATACAAGGTTGTCGTAGGCAATGTTGGTGAAGAACAGTTTCTGATATGGACGGAGGTTCATGGCGCGTGTCAGCACACGATAGTCCATAGGGCGCAGTTCCTCAGGACATTTCGTCACAATCACTACATCAGCCCTTTCCTTTCCAACGGCAGGTTCGCGAAGCCTACCTGCAGGAAGGAGTTTGTCGTAGATAATCAGTCGGTGATAGTCAACGAGAAGAATATTCACTCCTGGCTTGACGTAGCGGTGCTGATAGGCATCATCGAGAAGTATCACATCGGTGTCGCTTGTTTCCTTGTCGTCGAGGATGCGCTTTATGCCGTGCACCCTGTCTGCATCGACTGCAACATACACATCCGGATGTTTCTGCTTCATCTGGTACGGCTCATCACCGATAACAGGCATCTCTGTGTTCTTTTCCGCGCGGATATATCCTTTGCTCTTACGTTTGTATCCTCGTGAAAGCACAGCTACCTGGTTGTCGTCTTTCAGCAGTTCTATGAGGTATTCCACATGAGGGGTCTTTCCACAACCGCCTACGGTGAGGTTGCCCACCGCTATGACAGGTGTGTTGAACGAATGCTGTCTCAGAATACCTGTATCAAAACAGATATTCCTGATGCTTACTCCCAAACCGTAAATCCAGCTCAGGGGTGTCAGCCATTCGTTTATTTTTATGAAATCACCCTCCATGGAGATGCTTGGATCTAATTGATAATTGATAATTACTTAATTGTAATC
>JAUNIK010000459.1:0-621 GCA_030523505.1 Prevotellaceae bacterium
AAAGAAGCAGCATCGTCCATTCGATCCACAGAAGTTCGAACAGAAACTTGAGCAGTATGTCATCCAGAAGGCGGGCATCACTCAGGCGGAGACAACAGGTTTTCTTCCTATCTTCCGCGAGATGAGAAAGAAAGAGGTGGAGATAATGCAGAAAGGTCGCAAGGCTAATTCAGGTAAGCCAAAGACCGAGCAGGAGTGGGAGCAGAAACTCCGCGAGCACGACAATGCCGAAATCCAGTTGAAGAAGATCCAGCAGACTTATCATATTCGTTTACTTAAAGTGCTGCCGGCGTCAAAGATTGTTAAGATGACGCGTGCTGAGGAAGAGTTCCATCGTGAAGCCTTTAAGCAGATTCATGCAAATCACAATGGACAGGGCAACCACAGACGTGGTCATCAAAATTCAGGTAACAAATAGTTTTTTTGCTCTCCGTCTCACCGAGACGGAGAGATTTTGTAATATGCGTTATTTCATATATTTCAGTTACGACGGAACGGCCTATCATGGATGGCAGATTCAGCCTAACGGCAGTTCCGTTCAGGAAGAGTTGCAGAATGCCCTCTCCACCGTGCTCCGTAAAGATACGGAGGTGGTAGGAGCCGGCAGAACTGATGCCGGTG
>JAUNIK010000459.1:631-2525 GCA_030523505.1 Prevotellaceae bacterium
TCGATACAGCACTCGACTGTCCACAGTTGGCCTACCGCCTGAATCGTATCCTCCCTCGCGACATCTCCGTATATAGCGTAGAGCATGTGGCCGACGATATGCACGCCCGTTTCTCAGCTACCAAGCGCACTTACCATTATTATGTCCATACACGCAAGGACCCGTTCTGCCGTCACTATTCGTGTCAGTTGCACTATGACCTCGATTTCGACAAGATGAACCAAGCCGCTGAGCATTTGCTTCATGTCGAGGATTTCGGGGCGTTCTGCAAGAGTCACAGCGATGTGAAGACAACACTATGCGATGTCACCGAAGCCCGTTGGATTCAGGACTCAGAGCATAGTTGGCATTTCGTCATTGCCGCCAACCGATTCCTCAGGAATATGGTGCGCGCTGTTGTAGGAACCCTCGTAGAGGTAGGTCGCGGACGAATGAGCATCGAAGAGTTTGATGCCGTCGTTGCCGGAAAGAAGCGCACCGCCGCCGGTGAGAGCATGCCAGGTAATGCGCTGTTTTTGGAGAAAGTAGAGTATTAGACCCCCTCAGCCCTTTGGGCAGCTCCCCCATGATGGGGAGCGATTTTCAATGTCTTACTGTCACAAATATCGTTCGTTTTATATATACATTTTAAATAGCTACCTCCCCATTATGGGGGAGGGCTGGGGAGGGGGTCTCTTTATGTGGTTACTTCTTGCATTTCTTTCTGCGTTTCTTTTGGGATTCTACGACGTCTTCAAGAAGATGTCGCTGAAGGGTAATCCCGTCATTCCGGTGCTGTTTCTTAACACCCTGTTTTGTTCACTTTTCTTCGCACCGTTTATCGTGCTGTCGTATAACACTGAGATGCTCGACGGAAGTCTTTTCCATGTGGCATCTGGTGGGTTCGAACAGCACCGATGGATAATGCTGAAGAGTCTTATCGTGCTATCTTCGTGGGTTTGTGGATATGTGGCAATGAAGAATCTTCCTATCACTATCGTCGGTCCAGTCAATGCCACCCGTCCTGTGATGGTGCTGGTGGGAGCAATGCTCGTGTATGGCGAACACCTCAACATGTGGCAGTGGATTGGTGTACTTTTAGCCATTCTCTCGTTCTTCCTGTTGAGCCGCAGTGGCAAGAAGGAAGGAATCCGCTTTGCCCACAACCGATGGGTGTATTTTCTTGTGTCGGCTGCAGTGTTAGGCGCAGTCAGTGGATTGTACGATAAATTCCTAATGGCAAAACCCGAGAACGGTGGAGTAGGGCTCGACAAGATGATGGTACAGTCATGGTTTAATATCTATCAGTGTGTGCTGATGGGAGGAGCCCTGCTGGTGTCGCGCCTTTTCGATAAAACGGGCGGCACACCATTCCAGTGGCGCTGGTCGATTCTCGGTATATCACTGTTCATCTGCATGGCCGACTTCGCGTATTTCTTCTCGTTGAGCCATGATGGAGCCATGATATCAATGGTGTCGATGATTCGTAGAGGAAGCGTAGTAGTGAGTTTCCTGTTCGGTGCGATGATCTTCCGCGAGAAGAACCTGAAAGCCAAAGCTTTCGATATGTTCCTTGTGCTTCTCGGTATGCTGTGCATTTGGATCGGATCGAGGTAATGAGCCCCCCTCCAACTCCCCCCTCAATGGGGGAGGGCTTAGAAATTTAGCCTTATTATGCCATAATTACTGATTTTGTGTCAAAATGATAACGATTAATTGAAATATTCAATTGTTTTTCTTTCATATCTCAATTATTGTTTGTATCTTTGCATGCATATTTTTAAGTAAACACCAATTTTTATGGCGCGTAATATTTTCAGAGGTCTGGGACTGGCGTTGGTGACGCCGTTCACTGACGAAGGAGCAGTGGATTATCAGGCACTCAAAAGATTGATTGAATTTCAGATAACAAACG
>JAUNIK010000017.1 GCA_030523505.1 Prevotellaceae bacterium
TCTTTGCTCAGATCCTGATCTATGCTGGTTCGGTATTCGGCATCAGTGCTTACATCGACAACTTTCGTGCAAACGAGAAGAATGAAAGGAATTTGAATTCTCGAGAGCAGCCGAAAGTCAAGGAATGAAATTCATTAAGGCAGTGATATAGAATTAGACCCTTTTTTAGACAGAATGACATAATGACAATTTTTTTTATGATAATATGAATAATATCAGAAAAGCATATTGTTAAAGTTAAATATTTTTATCATTCTGTCATTCTGTCTAATAAATTAATTCGGGGTCAAGTCCTATATTATTACCTTCATTAAACTTAAAGACAAGTAACATTACAAAATCAGCTCGGGAGTTTTTTAGGCTCTCGAGCTGTTTTTATGATTATCCCAAGCTAACTACAATTGCTCCCTCTCCTTCGGAGAGGGCGGGGGGTGAGGCTTTAGAATTTCAATACCACTCCACTGTTGGCTGGGATGGTGACCTTTACGGCGGCATCACGACGGAAGGTGAGGGATGCCTTGCTGCCTGAAAGGAGGTCAGTGGCTTCCTTGGTGCCTTCAGCGAGATGGAGATAGTCGAAGGCGTGGGCAGGAATTACAACCTCTACTTCCTCGTCGTAATCGCAGAAGTTGACGGCTACGAGCATGTCATTACTGCGGAGGAACGCATACTGGTTCTGACCGAGATGTGGGTTGACATACATAAGATCGTAGGTGGCACCCTTGACAACACTCTTGTCCTTGCCTGCTATATGAAGGATGGTCTTGTAGGTTTCTTCAAGGGCTTTCTCCTGCGCAGTGAGTTTACGGCGGTCGTAATAACCGTGACGAAGGGTGTCAACACACCAGTAGTCGAAGATGGTGGTGCGACCATCGCATCCGGAGAATCCTTCCTTGTCCATGCCTCGTTCGCCAAACTCCTGACCTGCATAGATCATCAACGGATTCTTATAGAGAAGGGCGGAGATGATGAGAGCTGGTATGGCTTTCTGGGCGTTGCCGGCAAAGAAGTCGGAGGCAATGCGCTGCTCGTCGTGGTTCTCGAGGAAATAGAGCATGTGGTCGCGGATGTCATCGACAACCTGCCACTGATGGGTGATGGCTGATGTAGGACACTGATCGCAGGTGATGGCGCGAAGGGTGTCGTACATGCCGACCTTGTCGTAGAGGTAGTCGAAACCGGAATTGATATAGTTACGATACTGCGCTGGGTTATACACCTCGCCGATGAGGAGTATGCCGGGATACTGCTCTTTGAGTTTCTGCGAAGCATACCACCAGAAGGCGCATGGCACCATCTCTGCCATATCGCAACGGAAGGCGTCAACGCCCTTCGATGCCCAGAAGAGGAGTATGGCGGTCATCTTCTCCCATGTCGATGGCACTGGGGTGAAATGCTCTGATGGATGACCCGACCAGTCGTTGTAGTCGATGCCGTAGTTGAGTTTGATGGTCTCATACCAGTCGTTGATCGATGGGCGCGCGGTGAACTGGTCGTTACCTGTAGCGCGAGCCGGTGATTCTACATATCCAGGACCGTTAGGCGACACAAAGTCCTCGCCTACGCAGTAGTAGAAATTGTTCTGTGGAGAGAAGTGCCAGTGGCGATTGTCATCGAAACCGAGGTCCTGCACTCCGGCAGGCTTGGCGATGGAACGATACTGACGAGCGACATGGTTTGGCACGAAATCCATGACGACCTTAAGACCAGCCTCATGAGAGCGCTCGATGAGGCTCTCCCACTCTGCCATACGGTTTTTCACGTCGGTGGCAAGGTCAGGATCGACATCATAGTAGTCGCAGATAGCATAAGGCGAACCGGCATTGCCTTTCACCACCGATGGGCTCTGTGTAGGGATGCCGTAGGCGCTATAGTCGGTGCAGGTGGCATGGCGTATTACACCGGTGTACCATATATAGTTGGCACCGAGGTTCTTGATGCGCTTGAGAGTCTTTGCATCGAAGTCGGCAAACTTACCCGTGCCGTTCTCTTCGAGGGTGCCATTCTCCTTGCAAGAATTATTCTTATTGCCAAAAAGACGCGTAAATACTTGATAGATTAGAAGCCTCTCCCCGGCCCTCCCCATTAGGGAGGGAGTATTGATTACCTTTTTCATATAAAAACAATGTCCTTACCCCAGTAGAATATAAATAATTAAGAAACTACTGTTTATAGGGGTGAATTGATTTTTTCCTTTAATAATTCAAGAACGGATTCTATACGGCAGTTGATATCTTCGTTGGAGAATCTTATGACCTCAAAGCCCAAAGCATTCAACTGCATTGTACGGATTTCATCCTCTTTTTTCTGCTCCGTAGAATCGTGATAGCCACCATCGACCTCAATGACAAGACCCAAAGATATGCATGCAAAATCAGCGATATAATCGCCTATTGCATGTTGTCTTCTGAATTTCACACCAAGCTTACTATTGCGCAGATGCTCCCAAAGCAGCATCTCCTCGTGAGTCATGGTTTTACGATTCGAACATGAATTTGCCTTCAGGATAGCATATCTATCAGGATGTGCAGTTCTGAAAAAACGGTTATCGTCCTTTACCATACGCTACAGAACAAAAAGCCTCCCCTAATGGGGGAGGTTGGAGGGGGCTATTGAATTCCCTTTATTGTCACACCTTCAACACCCTTGGCAATCTTGGCAAGCATGCCCTGAAGAGCCTTACCAGGACCGCACTCGGTGAACTCTGTTGCACCAGCAGCAATCATGTTCTGTGCCTCCTGTGTCCAACGAACGCTTGCTGTGAGCTGAGCGATGAGGTTTGCCTTGATCTCAGCAGCCTCAGTGTGAGCCTTTGCATCTACATTCTGATAGATAGGGCACTTTGGTGTGTGGAACTCTGTTGCTTCGATAGCCTTCTGGAGCTCCTCCTGTGCAGGGAGCATGAGTGGTGAGTGGAATGCACCACCAACAGGCAACATCAACGCACGCTTTGCACCTGCAGCCTTGAGTTTCTCACAAGCAGTCTCGACAGCTTCCTTGTTACCACTGATAACGAGCTGACCAGGGTTGTTGTAGTTTGCACAAACAACTGGCTTCTCAGGTGTTGTTACCTCTGCACAGATACCTTCGATAACATCGTCAGCCAAACCGATGATTGCAGCCATACCACCAGGTACTACCTCGCAGCACTTCTGCATTGCCATAGCTCGAGCGGCAACGAGTTTCAAACCGTCCTCGAAACTTACTGCACCAGCAGCAACGAGAGCAGAGAACTCGCCGAGAGAGTGACCGGCAACCATTGCTGGCTGGAACTCATCGCCGAGGCAGAGAGCTGTGATGACGCTGTGGAGGAACACTGCTGGCTGTGTCACCTTTGTCTGCTTGAGTTCCTCGTCGGTACCGGCGAACATAATATCAGTAATCTTAAAGCCGAGGATCTCGTCGGCCTTGTCGAACAATTCTTTTGCGAGTGGGTTTGTATCGTAGAGGTTCTTGCCCATACCTACGAACTGGCTACCCTGACCAGGAAAAACAAATGCTTTCATATCTTCAAATTTTTAATTTTCAATTAAACCGAGTGCAAAGGTACTAAAAATTTCACGAAATAGCAAATTATTCTAGAATGGATATCCTACTGCGAGGTGGAGGCTGTGGGCATCGCTGAAACGACCGATATTGAAATATCCTGACTTACCGGTGTCGAACGGCATGTGAAGTCCTAATCCCCAATCGATGCGGATAACGAAGAAGTCGAGGTCGTAGCGGATGCCGATACCGGTGGCTAAAGCCATATCGTTGAGGAAATTCTTCGGTTTGAACACAGAGTCATCGCCACGAATGCCATCATCCTTCATCGCCCACACATTACCTGCATCGAGGAACACAGCACCATAGAGGTTGCCGAAGAGACGCGGACGGTATTCAAGGTTTGCCACGAACTTGATATCGCCCGTCTGATCGAGATACGACAATCCTGCGACATCAGTGTGATAGCGTCCAGGACCAATACTGCGCACGGTGAACGCACGGATGCTGTTGGCACCACCGACATAGAACTGCTCGGAATATGGAGCCGCCTCGGAGTTGCCGTAACTCCATATTATTCCCGCGTTGATATGCGCCACAAGGTCGGTATGCTCTGACACGAGCCATTTCTTTGAAAAATCTGTTTCGAGTTTCACATACTGTGCATACGGATTCTTAATAAGGTGCTTTCCCTTCTCACTCCAACTCTTTCCGGCAATGGCATAACCCAAAGAAAGGAGGTTTGCCGATTCTGAAACAGAGGTCTCCCAGGTGATAGGATTGCGATAACGCGCCGGAGAGGTATATATGAAGGTATAGCGCATTTTCGGAATGAACTGATCCTGCATGGAAATATATAGATACGGATTCTCCTCAAGAATCTTCATAAACTCTTCCGAAGCACGGTTCATATAGTCGTATTCAAGGATGAGAGGCGAGAGGATATGCTTTCGCGTATCGTTCGGCTGGAAAGTGTAGGTGAGTTCGCCCGACATGATATGGCGGTTGAAGAACGATCCGCGGTTGATAACCTGGTTGGACGCCTTGACGAGTGTCTGCGGAGCATAGTTCCAGCGATGCCGCTGCCAGAAAGGCAGCAGCAATCGAGGCATCTCGAGTGTCAGGTCGGCACCATACTCGTAGGAGTTGATTCCCACCTTGCTGTTCGTATATGAACTACCCGTCTGCCACTCGTAGGAGCCATAGGCATTGAGTGACAGTTTCTCCCCACCACGGAAGGCATTGCGCTTGGCGAAACTGAGTTTCGCTCCCGGACCTATACGGCTCGAGGTCTTGCCAGTAAGGTTTCCCTCGATGGTGAGGTCGTAAGGCTTGTCGAACACACAGTCGAGTTTCATATCGAGTATATTGCACTCGGCGGTGGTGTCGCGAGGAGTGAACGAGAAGTCGATTGATGAGAATGTGTCGTTGGCAGTGAGTCGGCGCAATGACTCCTGGAAGGCATCCTCGCGGAAAACACTTCGCGAACGGAGTTTCAAGTCTTTGAGAATCACTCGCGGACGGATTGGCGGTTTCTTGCCGTTGAAATGGAGCGTGAGAGTGCGACGACGGGTAGTGTCGGGAGTCACACGGTTGTTAAACTTGCGGAGATAGATATCGGTGTTGCCAATATACCACTGCTTATACACATTCCGATCGAGCGAATCGGCCAACTGCAACTGCAACTGCACCTTACCCGGCACGGCAAGCGTGTCGGCGAGATATTTCGAATAACCCGACTGATAATAATAATAGCCATTGTTGCGGAAAACGCTCGCCAGGCGCTGACGCTCAAGGTCGAGGGTGGAGATGTTGAAGCCATCGCCCTGATGGAGCAGTGTCTCACCGAGGGTTGACGTAACGAGGGTGTCCATCGCCTCTGGATAGTTGGCGTATGAAATGGTGTCGAGGGTAAAGAGATGATCCATATTCACGGTATAGGCAATCTTTCCCTCCTTTGGGTTCTTCATCGTTATCTCCTGATAATCGACAGTGCCACGGAAATAGCCGTAAGAGGCTAATGTTGACTGTGCAACTGATGCTCGCAACGCAGGATTGATATCGCTCATAAGCACTGGCGGAGTGCTGAACGACGAGCGCAACCACTTCGAAATGCCATCGGTGTCACCCTCTGTGGCGTTCCATATCCACAAACCTATAGGAAACGGTGTGCGATAGAATGACGAACCGAAAAGTGCACCATTAGGTGCGGCATCGAGGGCGGCTCCAATCTCTTCCTGGGTGATGATGAAATGGTTGCATGGCTCATAGTTGCGATATTCTATTTTCTTCAATCCAGCATAGAGTTGTTCATCATCAGGCAGTGCACTTGTTGACGAGCACCCAGTGAAGAGCACCGTCAGAAGTACTGCCAACGACAGCATTGCGAGAAGGGAGCGGCATATAGTGAGCGTTCTATTCATTTTGATTCTCCTTTGCGTTAGAAAGACTGTCGGATGGCTGTGTCACGACAGCATTGCTTGATGTACCCTTAAAGCGGAAGATGTCGGCAAGGCTTTGCAACTTGCGCTTCCATGCGATACCAACACCATACTGACCTACATAACCTTCGAGGTAATCGTACTTTGCACGATCGTAGAAGAGTTTGAGGTTGGTGTTGGCACTCTGGTCGAGGCGATATTCAAGCGACACATTATTGAAGAGGCTCTGGTTGATAGCATCGGTTGTTGACACCTTGCCACCAACAACAACACTGATACGGTTGTTCCAGAATCGCTTGGCAAACTTGAAGGCATAGTCGGTGTGGAGCACTCCGGCAGCATCGGTGGTATTGTCAAGACCGATAGAGAGGTCGAGCGTGCGGAGGGCATTGCCGGTGATGTTGTTGATCTCGCTCTGAAGGAACGAGCTGAGGGCGTTGTTCATCGTAAACGACGAGGTGTTGCCATCGGTGAGATACATTCCCGTGGTGAGCATCGTCACGGCGGCCTTGCCACGTTCCTCCACCGACATTGTCTGCAACTGGCCGTTGACGGTCATATCCTCCGGAGCATTGATAATGAACTCGAGGCCCATGTCGTTGAGGGTTTTCGTGATGACAACGCCACAAAGGAAGAGCACCGAGCGACTGACACCATCGACCGATACAGCGGCGTGATTCTCCTCGACGGCAGTGATATTGAGCGTAGGGTTCATAACCTCACCCGTGAACTCCACATACGAACCGTTTTGGATGACGAAGGTCTTGAGCGGAATCACCGGCAGTGAATACTTCATCTCACCCTCGCTGATGGTGTAGCGACCATTGAGACGCATCTCGTCAGACTTATATATCAGGCGGAGGTTACCACCACCGATAATATCAAGATAGTTGGTTTTGTTGGCATTGAGAGCACAGAGGATGCGCGCTCCCTGATCGATGGCGATGGAAAGATCCATTGACAAGCCTTCGATGGTAGGGCGTTCAACGACATTTTCTACTTCATCGTCGTGGAGGTCGGTGAATGTGACGAGTTCCGCCAGACGGTTGTCGGTGGTGAGAGGGGTGTCGCGCATTATGTATGTCATGTCGGTCGAACCGAGCACATCGACCTTACCATTGACGGCAAGCGCAGTGAGAGGACCCTTCACACGGGCATCGAAATTGATGAAAGTCTTACCGAACACCTCACTCTTGCGTTGCTCCTTGGAATCGATTACGAGGAAGTTGCGGGCCTTCATATTCAGTGCCACAGCAATGTTTTCAAGGCTTGAGAAATCGACATTGCCGCTGATATCAAGCGGCTGGTCGTTGTGACTATACATCTTGAAGTCGTTGAGCACCATACGACTCGACTGGATCTTCACAGGACAGTCATCGAAGCGCAGTTCTACACCGTAAGGCACACTGACAAGATAAGCCTCGTGGAGCTCTACGACACCATTGATATCCATCTTATCCAAAGGACCGTGGATACGTAGTTTTCCATCGCCGAAGCCACGCAAACCGATTATCTGATCAGGTATGAAACCATTGACGAGGTCGAGTGGCAAGCGTGCAAGATCGGCATCAGCATCGAGGATATCACCACCGTCGGAAGGGGTGTACTTTCCCTTGATGGTGCCCACATCCTTTCCATTGTGCATGAGCATTCCATCGACATAATGACTACCGTCCTCGAGTGGCATATACACGAACTCCGACGACAAGTCGCCCATAGGATATCCTTCGTAAACAAGAGCATCTATACCAAGCGAACTTGATACGGAGAGATGTTCCTCGGTTTGAATCATATGGAAGTCGCCATTGAGGATTCCCTTAACCTGTGGGAAGTAAGGGATGATGGACACTATCGACGCGAGGTCGAGATGGTTGATGCCGAGGGTGATATCCTGCAGGGCATCAAGATTGTCATCATCTGAATATATCTGAAGACCAGTACCATCGGCTGCCTTCAAAAGCATATTGGCCGACACTCGCTTATCATCAGCGAGGAACACAAAGTTGTCGGCATTGGCGGTGAAGTTACGATAGCCAAGAACAGCATTGGTGTCAGCAAGTTTCACGCGGATACCGTTCTGTTCGAGCATTGCACGCAATCCCATCTTGATGCCGAGTTTATCTTCCTTATCATAAAGGGCAACATTGATATCACTGCCTGTCTCGAACAGGCTTCCGTCGAAGAGGGCATTGAAGCAATACTGCGGATTGTCCTTCTCATTCTTTATCTGACCTTTGTATTTGAAACCGTCCTCATCGCTGACAAGGTCAAGACGAATCTTGTCGAGTTGATAGCCAGCAGTAACGAGGGAGTCAACCTGCACAAAACCATTGATGCCATCGACTGGAGATGTGCATATATGAGCATCGGCTTTGCGGAACACATAATCCATACGGTCGGCATAGCGTGCAAGCATATTGTTAGGACCGGAATGGAAATCGAGATGACCTTCAGGCAACACCAGCTTGAGGCTATCCTGATCGATATATTTACGGTTGAACTGGCGTTGGAACTCGTTCGTGAGATTGTCTGCCACATTCATCAGCACCTTGTAGCCACCACTGGCGGCGAGGTCGAGGTGCATATCTCCACTGCTCACTTTCGCCCAAGTGGTATCGACACGGGTAAGGATATCAACCTGCAATTCCTCCGGACGGAATATCGAGGCACTGTCGCGAATAACGACATCGCTGACAAAGCCATCGACCTTATAATAGTCTTTTAAATCGCTCGCCACATCAACATGCGCACAAAGCGATGTCGAGAGCGGGTTCTTGGTGAGTTTCATGCCGTAGAAATCGGCTTTATCCAACGAACAGGCAATGGTGGCCTTGATGTTATGGAGATCCATCATGGCATCAAGGTCGATGTCACCATTGAGCAGTTTGTTGACACAACGAACACATGCTTTCACCTTTCCGTCGCTTACATCGGCTTTGGCTGTAGTGCCCGAGAGGTCAAAGTCAGCATAATGGAACGAATCGATTTTTGCATCGGCATGCAGACGGGTTCGCGGAGAGAACATATCAGTGCCTGAACCAACGGCCTTGACAGTTCCGCTGAATGGCGACAGATGCATGCCCGGCAGGAATCGCTGAACAGGGAACGAGCGGGCGGTGACATCAGCATTATAGGTCATTGTATTGGTGTTGCACTTTCCTTTCAGCGCAACATATCCCCCACCCTGACTGAGACGGAGGTCGGCATCGTAGTTGGAACCGTTAGCGAAGACTTTTCCCTTCATGCTGACACCACTCGGGATGCGAATCATCTTTCGAAGGTCCTTATCAAGAAAACTGTTCGTGAGGAAATCGACATTATAGGTTGTGACATCAAGATCGACATTCGCCATGAGATTTTTCATCTCGAGCACATTGCTGACATATCCCTTCGCCGAAGCCTTGAATGCTGACGGGAGATCGGCTGTGAATCGGTTGATGTTGAGATAGCGCATCGTGCCGTCAACATCTGCTTCGATTGCCAGAGGATAACGAGGCCACTGCGACTGGAGGTTCTTCGGCATATCGGTCATGAAAAGCATGACATCGTTCTTGCCAAGTTGCGCATTGCCTTTCACAGCAATCTGTCCGGGGGTATGAGCATCGAAGGCATTGAGATCCATCGTCATTCCGAGCTGGAGATGCGAATCGGTGGTTTCGGCAGTAAGACGAGGGATATAGAGGGTGGTTGAATCCATCTTCACTGCACCCGACAGAGAGCGCAAAGCAAGGCCGTTCTTTTCACGGAAAGAGGCATTACGGACCTTCAGATACAGGTCGGGCGAGAGATAGCGCAACGAATCGACACCTACACTCACATCAGTAAGTGCGAGGTGGTTGTAATCGAATCCTGGCACTGACGGCTCGTAGCGCTGGTCGTAGTTAACACGGCATCCGGCAAGGTCGGTGCGACTAATCTGATAAAGACCTTCACCAAGATCGAAAAGTCCATCGCTGACATCGGCATTGCCCACATAAGCAGCCATCCGCAAAGAATCGCCTGGCATTGTGAGATGGAGGTCGGTATTCTTTATCTGCAACTGCTGGAGAGCTATCTTCCACTTGTTGGTGCTTTCTGTGGTATCCTCCGGTACACTGTCGTTGAGCTGGATATCAAAATCACCGCCATCAAGGAGCACTTCATCGAGTTTCACTGTCTCGCCCTTGAGGTCGATACCATGACTCTTTAACTGGAGTTTCTCGGCAAAGCCTTTCACACGGGCAGCATCAACGAAATCGACAGTATTGAACTGTGCTGACTGGATATCAAGCAGATCCACCTCCACCTGTTTCCTAAACAACGGGAGGAGCTGGATGCCCACAACGGTACGCTTGATATCGGCAACGGTGTCTTTCTGCTGTGGGATAGAGTCGTTAGGTTTGATGACTCTCACACCATCAACGGCTAAATCAAGTGGGAAAGAGAGGTTTACATGCTCCACGGTGATTTCCATGCCGGTCTTCTCTGACGCAATAGAAGCTACCTGCTTTACTGCCCAGTTCTGGAAAGGTGGGAAGTAAAACAGTGCTGCGAGAAGCAAAAAGAGGACAACCGGAGTAGCAAGAACAATGCCGGTTATCTTGGCAGTTTTCTTCATGGGCGCACGCGTAAAATAAACAGGCTGGTGAATCCAGCCAAATTAGAGACCTGATGTTATGTCACGCCAGAGATTGTCGTTAGGTATAGGCGCAACGACATCAATAGATTCTTTTGATACAGGGTGAACGAACTGCACCCTATGCGACAGCAGCGAGATACTGCCATCAGGATTGCTACGGGGTGAACCGTATTTGAGGTCGCCTTTGATTGGGCAACCAATGGACGCTAACTGACAACGAATCTGATGATGACGGCCGGTGAGCAGGTTGACTTCAATGAGTGTGTAATTGTCTGTCTGCCCTATGACCTTGTACTTTAGAATCGCTTTCTTTGAGTTCTTCACTTCGTGGTCGTAAGAGTAGGTCTTATTCTGCTTCTCGTTACGCACAAGCCACGAGGTGATAGTTCCTTCCTCATGGGCAGGACGGTTCTTCGTGATTGCCCAGTAGGTTTTATGGATATCGCCGTCACGGAACATATTACAGAGCCGCGGCAGCGCTTTTGACGTTTTTGCAAAGACAACAAGCCCACTAACAGGACGGTCAAGGCGATGCACCACGCCGAGAAAGACATTTCCCGGCTTATGGTACTTCTCCTTGATATACTGTTTCACTATCTCCGACAGCGGTTCGTCGCCGGTCTTATCGCCCTGAACGATTTCTCCACTTGCCTTTGAGACAATGATGATATGGTTATCTTCGTAAATGACCTGCATTTTCTGAATTACATGTTCATACCACCGTCAACCTGGATAATCTGTCCAGTGACATAGCTTGACAAGTCTGATGCGAGGAAAAGGCATACGTTTGCGATGTCCTCTGTCTGACCACCACGACGGAGTGGAATCTTTGCCATCCAGCCCTTGCGAACCTCGTCTGAGAGTTGTGCTGTCATTGGAGTCTCGATGAAACCAGGAGCTACGATGTTTGCACGAACGCCCTTAGGACCGAGCTCATGAGCAATAGACTTTGCAAGACCGATCATACCTGCCTTTGAAGCAGAGTAGTTGCACTGACCTGCATTGCCGTGAACACCTACTACCGATGACATGTTGATGATAGAACCACCACGCTGACGGAGCATGATTGGAGAACAAGCATGGATGAAGTTGAATGCCGACTTGAGGTTTACGTTGAGAACTGCGTCCCACTGTGCCTCTGTCATACGGAGCATCAAACCGTCCTTTGTGATACCTGCATTATTTACAAGAACATCGATTGAACCGAAGTCTGCATGAATCTGCTTAACAACAGCCTCTGTCTCGGCGAAATCTGCTGCATTGCCTGCATAAGCACGGCATGTAACACCGAGTGCCTCAATCTCCTGGCGTGTTGCCTCGAGACCTGCTGCCATCTCGTCATTAAGAACAAGGTCAGTGAATGCAATGTTTGCACCTTCGCTGGCAAACTTCATTGCCACTGCCTTACCAATACCACGGGCAGCACCTGTAACAAGGGCTGTCTTACCTGAAAGTAATCCCATAATTTTATTTAAATGAATTTATTGTTGAATATTTCTACTTCTAAAACACTCTATGCTTGCCCAAAGCGCCATATACCACCTTTGCCACCAACGGCTTGCTCGCCTCTTCGCTCAAACAAGGAGCAATGCGACCATAGATGAACGGTACTTCAAGACCTTTAATACAATAATGTGTGATGTCGGCAACAAGTTCTATGTTCTCAATGTCAAACTCACCGCTGGCATTGCCTTCCTCATAGACCTTGCGGAATATTTTCAGTTCCTCATCGTCAAACTTCTTGCGAACACCTTCCACAAGCCAAATATTGCGAAAGAACTCTGCTCGGAGGTTACCATTGCGCACAACAGTTTCGCGTATCTGGGTGAGATGGGTATAGATGAGTTCAATGATTTTCTCCTGCGGACGGATATTGCGTGCAGCTACTTCATCGAGCTTGTCAGAAAGTCGCTCCAACTCCGACTCGATGACAGCAGAGAATATCTCTTCCTTGCTGTTGAAATATGTATAAAGGGTTCGACGACCTTTTCCGGATGCTACAGCAATATCATTCATGGTGGTGTTGGCCAGACCTTTCTTTGCAAACAATTGTCTTGCCACTTCTACCAATGTTGTTCGAGTCTTTGATATTGACATTTTCTTTCTCCTTAAATAGAAACAACAGTCGATGGAATTTTCACTCCCACTGCCGCCTGATTATCATTGCACATAATTTTTAACTGTGCAAAGTTACCAATTATATTACACACCACAAAACAAAATGAGCAAAAAATAGGGCATTTAGAGCAAATTTCATAAAAAAGACCTCAAATATTTGGCCAGGTCAGAAAAAATGTGTACCTTTGCACTCGCAAATGAGGGATGCCCCATTTGAATGGTTAATATCGCGGAGTGGAGCAGTTGGTAGCTCGCCAGGCTCATAACCTGGAGGTCGCGTGTTCGAGTCTCGCCTCCGCAACTATAAGCAAGCTTTCGGGCTTGCTTTTTTTGTTGCAAAAAAAAGGGAAGGCACTGTGGCCCTCCCATATGATAACTAATAATATTATAGTTCCATTAGAACTGCTCAAGGATTGCAATTCGCTTCCTTGGATCTGGATGTGTCGAGAACAATGAGTTCATGAATCCCATCACGCCCGTCTTCATCTCGTCTGGATGCATAATAAACAATTGTGCTACATCTTCACGGTTTACATTATCCAACCCCGGATCGTTAGAGATCTTTCTCAATGCTGATGCTAATGCACGAGGATTGCCACACAGTTCGGCACCCCCAGCATCAGCCATGTACTCTCTTCTTCGTGATATCGCAAAACGAGTAACGAGGGTGAAAACATAAGCTATGGCACAACACACAACGCCTATAAGCAGGGCTACTATCAGCGACACTCCGTTGCCTTCGTTATTGTTTCTGTTGGATCTGCCATAGTACATTGTATTCTCCAAGAAACGCAGTACGAGATTCATCGCTGTGGAAATAATTCCTACGAACACAATGCTGGTAATGAGCAAACGTGTATCCTTGTTTCGTATATGAGTAAGTTCGTGACCAATAACACCTGCGAGTTCTTCATCATCGAGAAGATCTATGATACCTGTTGTAAGAGTTACCGTGTATGACTCCTTATTGATGCCACTAGCAAAAGCATTCAATTGCGGATCATCAACGACATTGATTTTTGGCATATCCATTCCACATGTCATACAGAGATTCTCCACAATATTATAAATACGTGGATTCTCCCTACGCTCCAAGGTACGAGCTCCAACAGCGTTCTTCACCATTGATGCATTTGCAAAATAGGCAATGCCAAACCACACTCCTACTCCACTTGCTACCCATGGAATGACATGAACGAACTGGGAGTTGACACTGTCAATATTCACTCCCTGAACGAAATAGCCAGCAGAATCGTAATATCCTCCTCCAAAATAGTTAAGCAGAGCCATGAATATCCATACCATGACAAGAATAATGCATGGAAAGGCTAAAAGCAACAGCACCGAATAGGTGTTGTTCCTTGCTATCTGGGTCTGCATACCAACATATTTCATAATTATATGCGTAGAGAAGGGCATCATTCTGCGAAAGAACGATGCCACACTATTATATTAAGGAATGATTGATTAGAACTGAATCTCTGGTGCCTTCTCTACTGAAGCACGCTCTTCTCTTGGAATCTCAAACATTGGTTCCTTATGGAAACCGAACATACCAGCCAATATGTTTGCAGGGAAACTCTGAACAGCTGTGTTGAATTCCTTTGTAGCAGAATTGAAGAAACGACGAACAGCAGCAATCTTGTTCTCAATATCTGACAACTCACTCTGCAACTGGAGGAAGTTCTGGTTGGCCTTCAACTCTGGATAAGCCTCTACAGAAACCTTCAAACCTGCAAGAGCACTGCTCAACTGATTCTCTGCTTCAATCTTATCATTGATAGTAGTAGCACCCATAGCAGCACTACGAGCCATTGTAACCTTCTCGAGGAGTTCCTTCTCATGAGTAGCATAGCCCTTGACTGTCGCAACCAACTGTGGAACAAGATCATAACGCTGCTTCAACTGAACGTCGATATTAGCAAAAGCCTGTTCACGGTTGTTACGCAAACCAACAAGACGATTATACACACCGGCAGCCCACAAGCCTACCAATACTACAATACCTAAGATAACAAGTAATACTGTCATAATTAATTCTATTTATAAGTTATTCTAAATGCAAATATACTTATTTAGACTCAAATAACATGCCAATAATTACAAAAAAAACAAATTATTAACATATTAGCATATCTATAAACGCTTTTTATGTGCTTTTCCTTAAAAAGATGGGTATAAAACAAAAAAAGAGCCAGATAGCTCTGACTCTATAACGATTAATTTACCTTTTCATTGCAGCGACCACTCGGTTGAAATAACCATTGGTCGATTTCTTGTTGAAACGAGGGCCTCCATTCCATGCGCGAATGGCCCACTCAACATCATTGTTAGGATTGTATTTCTCCTGAAACAGTCGAAACATCTCCTTCGATTTCTTCAAATCAAAACGATCTGCCAGTGTAAAGCGAGTTTTAATATTCTTCTCTTCAAGAATAGAATTACACTCTTTCACCACGATCGGAGCAATTTGTAGAGCTCCAGCATAGATACCACACTTGGCATTTGCATTACCACGACTTTCAACATGAATGATTGCATCTATAACATCTGACCAGTCGGGCTTCTCATTTTCTGCAGCCTATGCAGACATTGAGAATAAAACACTAATTGTAAATAGTACGCTTTTTCTAAAAATCATAATATATGCTTTTCGGAGTTTGAGCTGGACAAAGCATTCAAATACAAAATGAATGAAACTCGCGAATTAGCATTATTTCAAACGCAAATAATTCTAACGCCATTAAACCATCAAGTTATTTTTCTAAACAACAGAAAACATAACTCGTTCATTATCAAGTGCAAAGGTACGAAAAATAATCGAGAATACCAAACATTTGGAGTAAACCTTGACCTACGTTAAGTCTCAGAAGCAGCTCAAAGCCAACTATTGATATAGGTCTATCTTAAACGAAAACGAAGACAGAAACGATAACGATTACCGAATATCGATAATAGTATTAAAACTCCTCCCCATCATGGGGGAGGGCTGGGGAGAGGGTCCCCAACAAAAAAGCCCCGAGATTACTCTCGAGGCTCTCTTTCAAAGAAGGCGGCTTCCTAC